>CAYPIJ010000067.1:0-10177 GCA_964410755.1 uncultured Oscillospiraceae bacterium
ATTTAATTTTTTTAATTTAATTTTATTTGACTTTTTGTAACACATTTTTGTCTAATAATACGGAGGGGAAATTTATGAAATTATCTGTTGAAAATTACACTTTAATTACAAAATTCGGCGATTTTAAAGCCTTTGAAATGATAAAAGATGCAGGTTTTGATTGCGTTGATTATTCCTATTACTGGGAAAATGAAAAAGAAGAGGTTTTGGGAGAAAAATATAAAGAATATGCAGAAAGCTTAAGAGAAAAACTTGATGAAATAGGGCTTGAGTGTAATCAGGCTCATGCTCCTTTTTCTTTGCACTATGGTGCTAAATTTGATATTTTCGACAATAAATATTTGCAACTTGTACATTCGATTGAGGCAGCAGCAATATTGGGAGCAAAAAATATTGTTGTACATTCTCTTACTGTTCCTCAAGATGTTGATTTTGTAAAATACAATGTGGAATATTATAAAAGCTTAGTTCCGTATTGTGAAAAGTTTGGTATAAATGTAGCTGTTGAAAATCTCTTTGCAAGAGATAGTAAACGAAATCGTATTGTGGGTAAATTGGGTACACCGGAAGAACTTAACGCTATAGTGGAAAAAATAGATTCACCACACATTGTTGCATGCATCGACATTGGACACGCTTCTTTGACGGGATATGAACCGGAAAATTTTATTGAAAAAATGAACCCGAAAATTTTAAAAGCACTTCATGTTCAAGATACGGATTATCTTTCAGACAGTCATACATTGCCGTATTTGAGTAAATTAGATTGGGAAAAAATAATGTCGGCATTAAAAAAAGTTGAATATGATGGAGATTTTACTTTTGAAATTACCGGTTATATGGACAATTTTCCTGATGAACTGGTTTCGGAAGCATTAAAATTTGCTGTTTCTGTCGGAAAATACCTTATTTCGCTTTATGAAAAATAAAATTATATTTTAAGAGGAAAAAACAGATGGTTTTTAGTAGTTTGAACTTTATTTTTGGATTTTTGCCGCTATTTTTGACTATATATTATTTGGTAAAAGAAGAATACAAAAACTTAGTTCTATTTTTGGGAAGTGTAATATTTTATGCAGTGGGAGAACCGATATATGTAATTCTTATGCTTTTATCGGTAGTTGTCAATTTTTACGGCGGACTTCTTATAGATAAAAAAGAGGGAATTGCAAGGAAAAGAACTCTTGCTCTTTTTTTGGGGTACGATTTTTTGATGTTGGGATTTTTTAAATATACCAACTTTTTTATAGAAAATTTAAACGGAATTTTTTATATGTTTAAAAGTCCTGTTCATATAGATAGCATTGAAATTTTATTACCCCTTGGAATAAGCTTTTATACTTTCCAAATTGTATCATACATTATAGATGTTTACAGAAAAGATGTTCCCGTTTGCAGAAATGTGTTGAATTTGGGAACGTATCTTTGTATGTTTCCTCAGCTTATTGCGGGACCTATCGTGGTTTACAGTCAAGTTGAAAAGGAATTGAAAAAAAGAACGATTTCTTTTGAAAAAATAGAAGACGGCTTAAAAACTTTTGTTATCGGTATGGGATATAAGGTTTTAATTGCGAATATAATGGGAAATGTGTGGAACGATATTTCAACAATCGGTTACGCCAATATTACAACGCCTTATGCATGGGTGGGTGCACTTGCATACACCTTTCAAATTTATTTTGATTTTGCAGGATATTCCCTTATGGCAATAGGTCTTGGAAAAATGCTTGGTTTTACTATTCCACAAAACTTCAACAATCCCTACATATCGAAAACGATAACGGAATTTTGGAGAAGATGGCATATAACATTAAGCAGTTGGTTCAGAGATTACGTCTATATTCCTTTGGGAGGAAGCAGAAAAGGTCAAGGCAGAACAATTTTTAATTTGCTTGTTGTTTGGGCTTTAACGGGCTTTTGGCATGGTGCAAGCTGGAACTTTGTTTTGTGGGGAGTATACTTTTTTGTTCTTCTTGTTTTGGAAAAAACATTTTTGAAAAAATATTTGGAAAAAACAAAGATATTGGGAAGAATATATACAATGTTTTTTGTTGTAATAAGTTGGGTTATATTTGCAATTACGGATTTTGGCAAGCTTTTTACCTATTTTTCAAGAATGTTTCCTGTAATTTCAAGTGAAAGTATTGTAAATCCAAATGATTTTGTAAGTTCACTTCAAAATTATTGGTATGTATTTTTGGGTGCAATATTGTTTTCAACACCGTTACCCGAAAAAATTTACAATAAATACAAAAGTAATCCGATAACGATTATTTTGCTTCTTTTTGTATTTTGGGGCTGTATTTATCGCCTTATGATTTCGGCAAATAATCCGTTTTTGTACTTTAGATTTTAATTTTATGATATAGAAAGGTTTTAGAAAAATGTCATTTTTTGATAAAATAAAAAAACTCAATAAATTTCCGTTTTTGGTTGGCATTATTGTAAGTTGTATTGCTTTTTTTGTGTTCCAAAGTGTTTTTCCCAATACATTTCTGAAAAAAAATATTGTTGCAAAAGCACAGAGCATAAGCAAAACTTTTTTCGGTGATACAAAAAAAGAGGTTGTAACCGAGGCAAAAGCGGAAGAAGTTGAAAAAAAGTTGCCTGAGGTTACATTTAAGGAGCCTGCAACAAAAAAAGAGATAAATACCGAAAAAAATGAAAATAAAGATAGTAATGAAGTAAAAAAAAGTGAAAACAATGCAGAAAAAATTCCTGTTTTCCCGGAAGATAAGAACTTGTATACCACGGTTACAAAAGATTATTTTGACGATGCACTTTTTATCGGAGATTCGAGAACCATGTGTCTTGAACTTTACGGAAATTGGAAAAATGCCACATATTACACAATGCAAGGTATATCCGTTTGGAAAATATTGCAGGAAAATGTTGCAAAGCTTTCGGACGGAACTCCAACGACTTTGGAAAATGCATTAAAGGAAAGACAATTCAAAAAAATTTACATTATGCTTGGCGTGAATGAGCTTGCAACGGGAACAGCAGAGACTTTTTTGGAGCAGTACAAAAAGGTTGTTGAAAAAATAGTGGAATTACAGCCCGAAGCTACGATTTTTGTTCAGTCTATAATCCACGTTTCAAAAGAAAAATCGGAAGCGGAAGAATTTATTAATAATCCGACGATTAACGAAAGAAATATTAAGCTTTATTCTCTTTGCGACAACGAAAAAATATTCTTTTTGGACGCAAACAAGGTTTTGGACGACGAAAACGGAGCTTTGAAAAGCGAATATTCATTTGACGGTGTTCACCTTACGGCAGATTATCTCTACATTTGGAAGGAATACCTTTTAAATCATGGCTTGAAAGCTTTAATTCCGCCACCTGTTACCGAAGAAGTGCAAGCACAAAATTAGGAAGAGTGGACTTTTTGAAAACACAAAAACAATGTTCCTCTTACAATAATGAAAAACGGTGAGCATTGGTTTCATACTGAGGAGCAAATAGAATTTTTGGACGAGTGGACAGAAGAAAGGAAAATGTAAAATTCGGTGACGAATAAAGGTATATTTATTGAAAAATAAAAATGCGGTGAAATTCACCGCATTTTTGTATTAAGAAATTTTCAAGGTTTCTCCCGATTCAATCGTGTAGCCTTTTCCGTCAATGTCAAACCATATTTTGTAGAGTGTGGGATTGTATATTGTTTTGCCGTTGGCACTGTAAACAAGAGAATTGTAAGCAGTTACATAGTTGTAAATTTCTATGTTTGTGGCATACCAAATATTTTCCTTGTTTCCTAATTTTTGACATATTTCTTCAAGGTGATCCCAGTTGTTTTTGTTGTTAAATTCATAGCTGTGACCCCAAATGTAGAAAAGTCGGGGGAAACGATTTGAACCGTACATATTTTCATAATCGAAGCTTAAAAATTCGTCTATGTATTCCATTATTTTCGGGTTGTCATGGTGACAGGTAGGCATCCATGCATACCAATCCTCAGGCAAAAGAAAACTGTTGTTGTCGTTTCCAAGTGTTCTTGAATATGCAATGTCAAGGTCTTTCAAATATTCTCTTATTTTTTGGTAATGTGCTTCGTTTTGCATAATTCTTATTCCCGAATCGGGGTATGCCATACCACGGATAATTCCTCCGTATTTCTTTTCAAGTTCAAGCCTACAATTAAGAACCTCGGTTATTCCCTCAATGGGACGTAAAACACCGGGGGCTCTGTGCTGTTCTCCGTGAACGGCTATTTCATGACCGTTTTTCAAAACAAGCTCTCTTTCCTCGTCGTCAGTTACAACGTTTTCGTTTGCTCTTAAAATATCGTTATTGAGATTGAATGTGCATTTCATATTGTATTTGTTTATTATTTCCAAAAGCTTAATATCGGCACGGTTGCCATCGTCATAGCTTAATGTTACCGCCTTTTCTTTGCCGTTTGGAAAACGTAAAAATCTGTATCTCATAAATTTATCACCTCGGGACATATTTTAACATATTGTAGCGTAAATGTCAATGGAAATATAAAAAATATTTACGAAATTTATTCGTTGCCAAAAAAATCAATATAATTTTTTATATTGGCATTTTTTGTAAAATTTTAATTTTTTCCGACATTTCTTTTGCTTTTTGGATTTCATCGTTAAATAAAATTTCAAAAATTTGCTTTGCTTGGCTTAAATGAGCTTCACATTTCAGTAAATCGTAATTGCCTGAAGAATTGTAATTTTTTAAATTTTCAATATTTTCCGGTAATTGAGGAATCCAAAGGTGATTGAAAGACCAGCCTTTAAAGTAGTTTTTTAATTTTTCTTCGTCTTTTATTATGTCGGACAATTTTTCTATGTATTTCATCATAGTTTCCTTGTCTTTTTCGTCAAAAAACGTTATTTTTGTTGCGGTTGTATTGAATTTGTAAGGGACAATTTCAAATGATATACCCGATTTCGATATATCTAAAATTGTTATATATCCGTAATACCACGTTGTTTTTATCAAGCTCGTTGTTACTTTTGAAAAGAAAGTTTCCCATGCTGTATATAATAGGCTTGTTATTATAAATTTCATATCCTTGCGGACAATGGGTATGGCAAGCTATAATTCCGTCTGCTCCCATATCGCAAATAAATTTGTAACGTTCTTTTGTATCGGGTAACGGCAAAGGATTGTACTAGTTTCCACCGTGAAATACAACGATTACAAAGTCTGCATTTTTCTTTTCTTCTTTTATTTTGTTCATTAAAAGTCTTGGATTATATCCCGCAGAACCGGGAGTGTTATTTGTTTCAATTCCGAATTCATTTTCACATACCGATATAACAGCAACTTTTAAATTATCTTTTTGTAAGTAATATGGCTCGTAAGCTTTTGAAATGTTTTTTCCTGCACCGGTATATCCTATATCGTTGTTTTTCAAAAGCTCAAGAGTTTGAAACAAGCCTGTATCTCCGTAGTCACCTATATGGTTGTTTGCCAACGTGACGGCAGAGGTATTTAAAGCTTTTAAAAGCTTATGTTATTTGGAGAACAAATAAGATTCGGACCGGCTTTTTTTATGGGTGAACACTTTTTAATATCCGCCAGCGGACATTCCAAATTTGGAATAACAAAATCCGCTTTATCAAAATACGGTTTGATTTCCGATATGATTTCAAGTGATTTTTCATAGTTGAGATTTGTATGTCCTCTAAAATTTATGTCTCCTGTAAATATTATTTTCATAAAACTATTCCTCCGTTTTATCACATTCCAAAATCATTAAAGCTGTAAGTTCAATTGCTTTCAAAAAGCCTTCGATATGAATACATTCGTCGGGTTGATGGGCTCCTCCGTGACCGTCGGGAGTGTTTTTCGGTACACCCCAGATTAAAGTTGTTCCTATTTCGGAAGCACAAGGTAGCTTTCTTGCATAAGTTCCGCCTGCGTTTATGTATACAGGTGGATTTTTATCCCCTGTAAATTCGCTGTAAGCTTTAAGACACGCTTTTACATATTTGTTGTCTTTTGAGAGGGTATAACCTTTCTTTTCTTCTTCAAATTCTACGATGCAATTATTTTTTTCACAAAAATCGGAGATTTTATTTTTAATTATATTAATATCAGCGGAAATTCCGAATCTTAAATTCATTCCGAGGGTAATTTTTCCATTTTCGGTTTTTATTATGCCGTTTGTGCATGTAAGATTTCCGAAATCCTTGTCGGTGTGTTCAATGCCGAAAGCTTCACCGTAATGCTTTTGTGTAAGCTCTGCTATTATAAAAAGCGTTTCCTTATCCGAACTTGAAATATCATTGTTTTCCAAAAGCTTTTTTGCAAGTAGGTATCCTGCGTTAATTGACCCTTCGGGTAATGCCGAGTGACGTGAAATACCATTTTCGTAAAAATTTTCGTTTTTTATTGTTGCACTTGCTTTTCCGAGGGTAATGTTCATAGAGTTTCCGCCTGAGAAATTTTTTATATCTTTTAATTTTTTGTTTATTGTTATATGGAAATTCATTCCGCTTTTATCGCCTCTGTAAAGAGGAAAAGCTGTATCGCAAGCCAAGGAAAAATCGGGTGCTGTGTGATTTTTTGAATATTCTTCAATATCTGCCATTCCTGTTTCTTCGTTAGCACTTGTAAACATTACAAGGGTTGAATTAAAGGGAATATTGAGTTCTTTCAACATTTTTGCACAGTAAAGTGATGTTACAATTGCGGATTTGTCGTCCAAAACACCTCTGCCTATTAAATATCCGTCTTTTTCAATAGGTGTAAATGGCGATGTATGAATCCAATCGTCGCTTACGTCCACCACATCACCATGTGCAAAAAGTCCGAGCGTTTTTTCTTTATTTCCGAAATGTGAAAGCAAATATCCGCTTTTTTCGTTAAGCTCTGTTTCAAATCCGTTTTTTTCATACAGTGTTTTTGTATATTCCAAAATTTTTGCACATTCTTTGCCGAAAGGTGCATTTTCCTTGGGAGCGGAACGGACTGACGGTATTTTTACAAGCTCCTTTAAAGTGTTTATAATTTCGTCCTTGTGTACGTTAATGTAGCTATGTATTTTTTCTTGATATTCCATTTTTTATCTTCCTTTCATTTAGACTAAATTAAGCATTTTAACGGGATTTTCGCAAATAAGTTTTTTTGTTTGTTCTTTTTCGATTTTCGGTAAAATAAAGTCGAAAGCATAGGAAAAACGAGGGACTTTTATACCGGGCGGAGAAGAAAATCCTTGAAAAATGCTGTCGTCATGTGATAAAAGTATTTTGTTTTCAAAACCAAAATTACACACCTTGTTAATTTGATATATCTTTTCGTTTGTGTATTCTTCGTTTTTTACGTCGTAAAGTCTGTCAAGACCGATATAACAGCCTATTTTTGCAATTTCTTTTATATAATTTATATCTTCCGTATCGCTTAAATGTGCAACCGTAATACAATTTGGAGAAACTCCGTTTTTTATAAGGATTTCTACGGCTTTTATTCCGTTTTTGTTTATTGCGTTTGTGTGTAATATTATGGGTAAATTCAATTTTTTTTGAGCGATTGCTGTTGCTTTTAAAAGTTTAATGTTAAAAGGGGATAATTCTTCGCTTTCAACCGCTGATTTTATAATTCCCGCATTTATATTAATTGCGTCCTTTATCATAAATTCACTAAGCTCATTTTCGCTCGATATATCCAAAATGGGATCTTCGTTGTAGTAAAATCCCGTGGAACAAACAATATCGACTGTGGATTTTTCGGATATTCTTTTTAAAAGCGCAACGTCTCTTCCCAAATTTACGGGAGTGCAATCTATAAATAGCCCAAGGGAGTATTTTTCTTTTAAGCTTTTAAGAATTTTAACAGCTTCCTCTTCAAGCTTGTTTTTGTCAATATATTCTTTTGACATTATGTTCAGGTATTCGCTGTATGTACATATATGTTCATGGGAAAGAGTAACGGGATATTCGGTTACAAGCTTATCCCCCAAAACTGTTTTAATTTTCATTATTGCATAGCTCCTTAAAAAATTAATGTAAAGTTCTTTTTATTATGTCGTCTTGAACGCTATCTTGCAAATTTACGAAATACTCGGAAAAGCCCGTTACTCTGACACGTAAATTTTTGTAGTTTTCGGGATTCTTTTTTGCTTTGATAAGTTCTTCCCTTGAAACGTATGAGGGCTGAAAATGTACGCCTCCGTTTTTAAAATATGTTTCAAATGCCGTAACAAGCTTTTCAAAGCTTTCGTCGTTTTTTACAAGATTTTCGTCCAACGTAATATTTGTAACAGTACTTCCGCAAGAAACAGCGTTTGGGTCTGCTTTTGAAACGGAATTTAAAAGTGCCAAAAGGTCGTTTCTGTCCTTTCCCTCACTTTGACCTATTCCGAATTTTATCAAATCACCGTCATATCTTCCGTCGGGAGTTGCTTTTGTTTTTTCTCCGAACCATTTGTGATGCTCGTTGTAGCCCAAAAGGTCGCCAACAAGCCATGGATAACCGAATATGTTTCTTTTATCGTTGTAATAATTGTAAAGACTTTCATAAAATTTTTTTGCAACATAGTTTGATACGTCATCGTCATTTCCGAAAAAAGCACCGTTTTTAATAATTTTTTCGTGTAAGTTTTCGTAGCCTTTCCAATTGCCTTGAACAGCGTTTATAAGTTCATTTATTGATATTGCTTTTTTGTCAAATACAAATTGCTTTACAATTGCAAGAGAGTCTATAACGTTTGTTGTTCCCAACAGCATGGGAGAAGATATAACATAGTCTCCACCGCCTTGAGTTAAGCTTTTTGCACTTTCGATACAACCGTTGAAAAACAAGCTTGAAATGTAGTTTATGTCTTTTGAACGCCCAATGTTATATTTATCGTCATAATCGAAAATGATTTTTAAATCGGAAAAAAGCTCATCTTCAAAAATTTTGTAAAATTCTTCAAAGGTTTTTGTTTCTTTTAAAGTATCGGCCTTTTTATGGAAAATTGTTTCAATACAACGCAAAATATTTCCTTTTGAATTGCTTCCTATTATTTCTCCCAAAAGAGCAGGCTCGTTACAGCCTGTCATTGTGTATTCAATAGCACGATTGTATGGTATACCGCATATTTGTGTATATGCTTTAATCCTTTTTTCGTCATTTGTAAATGCAATTCTCTTGTTTTTGTCTTTTCTTTCGCAATCCATCATAAATTTAAGGACATCTCTCGGTGTTTTTTCTGTCCAACGTAATGTTATTTCGGGAATATAAGTCGGCAGTTCCATAAGAGCTTCAACTATTAACTGCGACACTTCGTTAAATCCGTCTTCTTTATTTTCGAGATAACCGCCAATGCAAAAATGAGATTGACCGCCTCTGGTGAAATTTTGTGAGTTTACGGGAGTAACTGCCTGCACCATTAAATATAATTCCTGCAAATATTCTTTTGCTTCTTCTTTCGTCAAAACACCGTTTTTTATGTCATTTCTGTAAAATTTTGTTAAATATCTGTCAAGTGTGCCAAAGCTGTCCGGGTCGGCACTGAAACATATATAAATTGTAAGAACAGCTTCGTAAAAATCCGACGGCTTGTTTTTCGGAACATTTTTTAACGCTTTTGATAGCTTTATTAAGTTTCTTTTGTATTCTTCGTTATTAACATTTTTTGAAAATTCAAAGGCTTTTTCCGAACATTTTTCAGCCCATTTTATAAGAGTGTAGCCTACTTCTTTTAAGCCCTCCAAAAATTCGATTTCGTCTTCTTTTGTATGAATTTTTAAAGAATTGTCAATATCTTCTATTATTCCGCTTATGCCTTTTTGCAAAACTTTTTTATAATCTGCCGTTGCGTGTTGCCATTCCATTGTTGAAATGTTGTCAATCGGATTTAAGTAAAAATTATCCATAAATTCCTGAGTATGCTTGTGTCCGCTTCTGTTAAAAGCATCACCGACAACACTTCCGTCAAATCTGAAAAAACCTGTCATTGCCGAATATGGAGTAATCAGCGGTTCTTGATTTAAAATGTATTCACATAAACGTTTGACCTCTCTTTTTTGTTTTGATAAAAATAAATCTGTTCTGTCAAATTCCGTGTGAACAGGGTGAACGTACATTTCACCGTTTAACGTCATTTCTGTAAGCTTATCTATTCTTTTGTTCATTTTTTATACCTCCTTTTTGTTTATGGTAGCATAAATAAGTATAAAAGTAAATGTAAAAAATAAAACTTTTATACTTTTTGAAACAAAAC
>CAYPIJ010000068.1:0-10032 GCA_964410755.1 uncultured Oscillospiraceae bacterium
GCTTATGAACTTCATGAATATCTAAAAGAAACAAGGGAATATCTTCACAAAAATCCCGAAATAGGCTTTAAGCTTGAAAATACAAAAGAATTTGTGAAAAATGAGCTTATAAAAAACGGTATTGATGTTACAGAAGTTGGAAAATGCGGTCTTTGTTGCAATCTTGGCGGTAAAAAAAACGGTAAAACCTTTCTTTTGCGAGCAGATATGGACGCATTGCCCATAAAAGAAGAAAGCGATGTTTCATTTAAGAGTAATAACGAATATATGCACGCTTGCGGACACGATATGCACACTGCTATGCTTATCGGTGCAGGTATAATTTTAAAAGAATTTGAAAACGAAATTAACGGCACTGTAAAATTGATGTTTCAGCCTGCGGAAGAAGTGTTGCAAGGTTCGAAGAATATGATAGATTCGGGTATTTTAAAAAATCCTGATGTTGATTTTGCACTTATGATACATGTTATGGCAAATATTGCTTTAAAATCGGGAACTGCGGTTATATCGTCACCCGGTGTTTCGGCTCCGTCGGCAGATTATTTCACAATTGATGTAAAAGGAAAAGGCAGTCACGGTTCTATGCCGAATTTGGGAGTTGATTCGATTTTGTGTGCTTCTCAAATCTTGCTTTCTCTGCAAGAAATAGGTTCACGTGAAATACCGTTTTCAAAAAATATGATTCTTACTGTCGGTAAATTCAACGGTGGAACAGCTGCAAACATTATTGCCGAAAATACCAAAATGGAAGGCACTGTTCGTTGTAATGACGAGGAAACAAGACAATTTGTTAAAAAACGTATGGTGGAAATAACGGAAAATATTTCAAAAGCACATAGATGTGAAAGTAAGCTTACTTTCACAAGCGGTTGTCCAAAATTTTTTAACAATGACAAGCTTTCCATGTCCGTAACAAAATATTTGAAAGAACTTTTTGGAGAAAAAGGTGCTTTTTCCGTTGAAGAACTTATGAAAAATCAAAACAGCGGTAATTTAGATAAAACAGCAGGTTCTGAGGACTTTTCCTATATCAGTCAAGAAGTACCATCAATTATGGTTGCACTATGTGCGGGTGAACCTGATAAAGGATATGAATATCCGCAACATCACAGTAAAGTTATGTTTGACGAAAGTGTGTTATCTGTAGGAAGTGCAATATATTCCTACAGTGCAATAAGATTTTTGGAGGAAAACAGTTAAAAATGAAATACAATAATATATTTAAAGGGACGTTTATTTCACGTCCCAACCGTTTTATAGCAAATGTTGAAATAAACGGAAAAATTGAAACTGTTCACGTTAAAAATACCGGTAGATGTAAAGAGTTGTTAATCGAAGGTGTAATTGTTTATTTAGAAAAATCTGATAATGAAAACAGAAAAACAAAATACGATTTGGTAGCAGTTTGCAAAGGAAACAGAATTATTAATATCGACAGTCAAGCTCCAAACAAAATTTTTCACGAATGGGCTTTAAAAAGCAACTATTTCGGAGAAAATATTTATATTAAGCCCGAATGTAAATATAAAAATTCACGTTTTGATTTTTATATTGAAAATGAAAAAAGAAAAATTTTTGTTGAAGTAAAAGGTGTAACTTTGGAAGAAAACAATATTGTTGCTTTTCCCGATGCACCGACACAAAGAGGCGTTAAACACATTAACGAGCTTATTGAAGCCGAAAAAAACGGTTATGAAACATACATATTTTTTATAGCTCAGTTAGAAAACGCAGAATTGTTTGTTCCCAATCGCAGAACTCATAAAGCTTTTGCAGAGGCACTTTTAAACGCAAAAAATCATAATGTAAATATAATGTGTTTGGATTGTACCGTTTTAAAAAACGAAATTACGGCAAATGAATTTGTAAAAATAAATCTTTTGGAAGGGGGAGGTTATTTTGAATAGCGTAAAAGAAATACAAGAACAACTTTTGTTTTTTGCAGATAAGGAATATAAAGAATTTCATTATAAGCTTATACCTACAGTGAAAAAAGAAAAAATAATAGGAATAAGAACACCAATATTAAGAAAATTTGCAAAGGATTTTTTCAAAAGCGGAAATTATGACGAATTTTTGGAAACTTTACCACATAAATACTATGAAGAAAATAATCTTCATGCTTTTTTGATTGAGCAAATAAAGAATTACGACATTGTAATGGAAAAAACAAAAGAATTTTTGCCTTATATCGACAATTGGGCAACTTGTGATATGTTTATGCCGAAATGTTTTAAAAAGAATAAAGATAAAGTCTTGTGTGAAGCTGAAAAAATGATTAATTCAAAAGATACCTACACAGTAAGATACGGAATTGGTCTTTTAATGAAATTGTTTTTGGACGAAGATTTTAATGAAAAACATCTTAAATTGGTTTGTGATATAAAATCGGAGGAATATTACATAAATATGATGCGTGCTTGGTATTTTGCCACTGCTCTTGCAAAAAAATATGATGAAACGATAATTTACATTGAAGAAAAAAGACTTGATGTTTGGACGCATAACAAATCCATTCAAAAAGCTGTTGAAAGCAACAGAATTGAAAAATCCACAAAAGAATATTTAAAAACTTTAAAAATAAAGTAATACATAAAAACGCTGCTTTTTGCATACTAATTTTAGTAAAAAACAAAAAGGAGCGTTTTTTTATAATGAAAGATTACATTGAAGAAAGAGCGAGAGCTTTTTCCGAATACATAATTAAAAATAATGCCACTGTGAGAGATACGGCAAAAAAATTTGGGATTTCAAAATCAACCGTTCATAAAGATGTAAGCCAAAGACTTAAAAAAATTGATTTTGATCTTTATGAAAAAGTAAGAATTATATTAAACAAGAATAAAGCAGAAAGACATATAAGAGGCGGAATGGCAACGAAGAAAAAATATGAAAATGAGCATACAAAATTGAATAAATATTAAAAAAATTGCTTATCCATACAAAAGTTTTCAAAAAATTCACATTTTTTTATTAAAGCACTTGATTTTTTTCATATAATAGTGTAAAATAGATATGTTAATGAGTTTTTTAAAATACATAAAGGATGGATTAATTAAATGGAAATTCAAATCAGTAAAAAAGCGTCTTCTGTTGAAGCGTCACCAACGCTTGCAATTGATGCAAAATTCAAAAATATGAAAGCGGAAGGAATTGACGCTGTCGGTTTCGGTACGGGTGAACCCGATTTTGATACACCCGACTATATTAAACAAGCAGCAATAGAAGCTTTGAATAAAGGTATGACAAAATATACCCCTGCTTCAGGTACTCTTGCAATCAAAAAAGCTGTTTGCGGAAAATTAAAACGTGAAAATAATCTCGATTACGATGTTTCTAATATCGTAGTTTCAAACGGTGCAAAGCACTCTCTTTCAAATATTTTCACAGCAATTTTAAATCCCTGTGATGAAGTAATTGTACCGGCACCTTATTGGGTAAGTTATCCTCAAATGGTTATGCTTGCAGACGGTAATCCCGTAATTTTGCAGACTACCGAAGAAAAAGATTTTAAATTCACACCTGAAGATTTAAAATCTGTTATGACTTCAAAAACAAAAGCTGTAATTCTTTGCAGTCCCTCAAACCCTACAGGTAGTGTTTACAGTGTTGACGAACTTAAAGCAATTGCCGACTTTTGTGTTGAAAACAATCTTATCGTTATTGCAGACGAAGTTTACGAACACCTTGTTTATGAAGGCGAAACCGTAAGCATCGCATCTTTGAACGAAGATATTAAAAAACAAACAATTACAGTAAATGCTTGCTCAAAAACTTATGCTATGACAGGCTGGAGAATAGGTTACACAGCTTGCGAAGCTCATTTGGCTAAAGCTATGTCTAATGTTCAGTCACACGCAACTTCAAACCCAAATTCAATAGCACAGGCAGCAGCATGTGCCGCTCTTAACGGTCCTTTGGACAGCGTTATGGAAATGAAAGCGGAATTTTTAAAGAGAAGAAATTATATGTATGAAAGAATCAATGCAATTGAAGGTCTTTCTTGCCGTATGCCAAAAGGTGCTTTTTACATTATGATGAATATTTCAAAAGTTAAGGGCAGAAAAATTTACGGACAAACAATTAATACTTCCGACGATTTTTGTAATCTTCTTTTGGAAAAAGAGCTTGTTGCACTTGTTCCCGGTTCGGGATTTGGTGCCGACGACTTTATAAGATGGTCTTATGCTACAAGTATGGAAAGCATTGAAAAAGGTATGGACAGACTTGCTAAATTTATGAGCAATATGGAATAATTTATTTTTCATAAAAAGAAGGGAGTAATGGTAAATGTCAGTTGAATTTTATGAAAATCCGTTAAATACAAGATATGCAAGCAAAGAAATGAGAAGGATTTTTTCCGATGATACAAAATTTAAGCTTTGGAGAGAATTATGGATTGCTTTGGCACAAAGTGAAAAAGAGTTGGGGCTTAATATTACGGACGAGCAGTTAAAACAGCTTATTGAAAACAAAGATAATATCAATTATGATGTTGCAAAAGAACGTGAAAAAGTTGTTCGTCACGATGTTATGAGCCATGTTTATGCTTACGGTGTTCAATGCCCCGATGCAAAAGGTATAATTCATTTGGGAGCAACTTCTTGCTACGTTGGAGACAATGCCGAAATCATTATGATACATAAGGCACTTCTTTTGGTAAGAGAAAAGCTTTTGAAGGCAATTTCACGTCTTAAAAAATTTGCGCTTCAATATAAGGATATGCCAACTCTCGGATTTACTCATTTTCAACCGGCACAGCTTACCACTGTGGGAAAAAGAGCTACTTTGTGGATGTACGACCTTCTTATGGATTTGGAACAGCTTGATTTTGTTATTTCAACGGTAAGATTGAGAGGTGTAAAGGGAACAACGGGAACACAAGCATCTTTTATGGAGCTTTTTAACGGTGATAACGAAAAAGTAAAAGAGCTTGATAAACTTGTTGTTAAAAAAATGGGCTATGAAAATGAATATCCCGTAACAGGACAAACATACCCCAGAAAATTTGACAGTTACGTTCTCAATTGCTTATCGGGAATTGCTCAATCGGCTTCCAAATTTGCAAACGACATCAGACTTCTTCAGCATTTGAAAGAAATTGAAGAACCTTTTGAAAAATCACAAATCGGTTCTTCCGCAATGGCTTACAAACGTAATCCTATGCGTAGTGAAAGAATAACATCTCTTGCAAGATACGTTATTTCCAATACCACAAGCCCTGCAATAACATCTGCAACACAGTGGTTTGAAAGAACATTGGACGATTCCGCAAACAAGAGAATTGTTATTCCACAAAGCTTCCTTGCAATTGACGGAATACTCGATTTATATATAAACGTTGCAGGTGGTCTTGTTGTATATCCTAAAGTAATACATCAAAGAATTATGTCAGAGCTTCCTTTTATGGCTACTGAAAACATTATGATGAATGCAGTTAAAAAGGGTGGCGATAGACAAGAACTTCATGAAAAAATTCGTGAACATTCTATGGAAGCAGGCAAACAAGTAAAAATGTACGGCTTGCCAAACGACCTTGTTGACAGAATTGCAAACGATAAGTCTTTCGGACTTACAAAAGAAGAAATTCTTAAAGAATTAAAGCCCGAAAACTATACAGGACGAGCTTCAAGTCAGGTTGAAGAATTTATTTCGGAATATATTGACCCTGTTTTGCAAGGTGCAGAAAATTTGGATAGCGAAGAAGAAATCAAGGTGTAAAAAATGGGATTAAAAGTTTTTGAATGTGACAAAGATAAAAGTTTTTTGGAAGAAATTAACCAACAAGCGAAAACAGCAACTAAAGAACTCTTGGAAATTGCAAATTTGAAAAAAGGACAAATTTTTGTTGTAGGTTGTTCTTCCAGTGAAATTGGTGGTTATAAAATCGGAAGCCATAGCGTTGAAGAAATAGCTAAAGCTGTATTTGACGGTATATATTCCGTTTTAAAGGAAAACGAAATTTTTCTTGCGTGCCAATGCTGTGAACATTTGAATCGTGCGATTATTGTTGAAAGGGAGTTGGCAGAGAAGAAAGGCCTTGAAATTGTAAATGTTGTTCCTTGTCCCACTGCGGGAGGTTCTTTTGCAACAACTGCATATAAAGAATTTGAAGATGCGGTTGCCGTTGAATTTATAAAAGGGGATTGCGGTATCGATATTGGCGGTACATTAATAGGTATGCATTTAAAAAATGTTGCGGTTCCTGTCAGACTTTCAATTGATAAAATCGGAAACGCAAATATCATTTGTGCAAGAACTCGCCCAAAATATATCGGCGGAGAACGTGCAATTTACGTTGAATAAATAACCAAAAAAACAAATAAAAAGGTGATAGTAAGAATAAGTACTGTCACCTTTTTTATTTAAAATATTTAATTAATCGTTCTAAACAAAAACAGTGGTTTCTTCATTTTGGGGAAGTTCAACTGTAGCAATGTTATTTTTGTAGGTACAATTTAATTCGGTATTGTTTACAACTATTTTTTTTGGTTCTGTGATGCAGTAGAAAGCAAATTTTCCTTTTCCGCTTACTGTTATTTTTTTGATGTTTTCGATTTCACAAAAATCAAGTACGGAAGCACCTGTGTTATATTTATCAATCAAACCGATGGGAGCAAAATTGTTTTCGATTTTCATAACAGTTGCAATTTCAAATTGTATTCCTTTTAATTCAATATTGATTTTATCATTACTATCAAGAACAAAGCTTTCATTTTTATTGTGTAAATAAACAACATATTTTCCGTCTTTAAAATTCGGAATATCGGCAGGTGAAATACTTTTAACAAAACTTGTATTTTCGTCTGATGTAAGGTTAAATATGCCGATTACACCACCGAATTTATTGTAATTGAAAATTTTATACAATTCCTTATCGTTTGGGGACATAAATAAGCTGTCTTCACAAGGACGTGCTGTTTTTTCCGCCAATAAAATTTTTCCGTCGGTTGTGGTAAGCTTATTTATAATGTCAAAATCATGTTCGTCAACTTTGTCGGAAACATAAATCGGACTACCGCTTATTGCTCTTGAAGCGGCGTGAAAAGCACCGAATTTGTGCTTTGTTTGGAACATATCCCAATCGCAAAATGTGTAACCGCCAATCCACATACTTGTTGCTGCATTACTGAAAATATGTTTTCCGTGGGAAGCATCGTCCAAAGGGAAAAAGTCGTCTGATGTTCTTGTTACGTTTGAGGCTTTTGTGTGATATGTAAGGTCGTTTGAACCGCACATACAGTTTATAAGCTCACCGGAAAAATTAAGATTAACGGAAGCTTCCAAAGCTTCTCTTGCTTTTCTTGTCATTCGTACTCTTCCGCCGTCATTTTGTCCCAAAGCTTCGGTTGCAAACTGAACATCAACCTTAACTCCGTCAATTCCGGCTTTTGAAAGCTTTCTGTGGTAATCGTTATAAAAATCAAAAAGTTTATCACTCTCGGGCATTCCCGTTATTTCACATTCAACGTTACATTTGTCTATAAGTCTTTTTGAATATACTCTTTTTTTCATTTTAACGTTGTACTTTTGCATTTCCGCAGAAGTAGGCTCAAGACCGCCCCAATATCCCAACATTGCATGCCATACAAAAAATTCTTTAACACCGTATTCATTTTTTGCCATAGCTACAGTTTTTGATAAGTCTTTTTCAAATTTTTCGTTTGCACTAAGGCTTGAAAGCTTGTGATATCCTCTGTTTTCGTAATTTTCGCAAACAGTTTGCCAGCCATCGTCCAAAAGTAAAAATTTAGGTACAAAACCACCGTTTTTTAAACTTTCCAAACCGCTTTTTATGTCATCTGCATTAACTTTTTCATAAAAAGAATCCCAAGTACACCAACCGAAATATTTTACAAATTCGGGCATTTTTTTATCTTCTTTAAGGGTGCAGGTTTTCAGTCTTTTTACAATGCTTTTTGGTGCATCGTCAAGCATTTTGTAAATATCGGTGCCTTCAATTATAAAAGCACATATTTTGTCGGTGCTCAATATTGCGTTATCGCCTGTTTCCAAAAATATACCCAAATTGTTATTTTCACAACCGAAAAGGGAAGCTCTTAAAGGCTCTTCAACAAGGGGATAAACAAGAGTATAAACACCTTTATCCTCTTTTGTGCAAATCCATTGAGTTTCGTAAGGAAGCTCGGAAACGTTTTTTACATACATTCCTTCGTTAAACCAGGGGTGTGTTCTGTGGGAACACAAAACTCCGCTTTTATTTTCAATACTTAAAAATTCAAATTCTCCTTCAACGATTTTATCACCAACATATTTTACAAATATACCATTGTTAAGCTCGTCTTTTTCAATTTTAAAATTTTCATTTATAATTTTCATATTTTTCTCCTATATATCACAAATTAATGTATCATTTTCTTCTTTTAGCGGAATAAAAATTGTTCTTTCGACGCATTCATCGGTAGGCTGATTGGGGGAATGGACGGAAAGATAAAGTTTTCCGTCTCTATCCTTAAAAATCATTCCGTGACCGCCGTCGTAATTGCCGATTGTCTTTTTTGAAAAAAGAACTTCTTCGTCTTGAATCCAATTTCCGTCAATTTCACCGTTGTCACTTCTTGCAATTCCCACACAGTAACCGTCTTCATTATTATTTGACCAAATCATAAGTAGAGTACCGTTTTTTGTTCTATACATAAACGGACCGTCTGTAATGTTATTTCTGCTCCAAACAGGATCATCTGCTCTGAAAAGTTCAATGGGCTCTGAAATAAAATGTGTAAAATCTTCCGAAAGCTTTGCAGCACTCATCCTTCCAACGTTATCTTCTGTACTTGTCCATTCGCTTACAAAAACCATCCATGGTTGCCCTTTTTTATCAATATATAGTGTGCCGTCGATAGCATCGCAGTCGTTTGATGTTATGTGTCCGTTTGTAATTTCAACAAAAGGGCCTTCAGGTGAAGCTGATTTTAAAATCGTGCAACCTCTGTGAGTGGTAAGAGAAGAATAGTAGGTTGTAAACATATAATAAGCTCCGTTGTACTTATGTACTTCGGGTGCCCATCTGTTTTTAAGGGCATTTTTAGGAAGCTCATAAGTAAGCTTTTTTGTCATTTCCCAATTACCGTCCAATTTTTCGTTGTCGTTTTTGTAACAAGCCCAAATTGTATTGTCCCAATCTCTGTTTTTTGTTCCTGTTCCATAGATATAATATGCATTTTCTTCAACCAAAACAAAGGGGTCTCTTAAATTTTCAATGTTTGTTATAATCATAGTCTTTTCTCCTTTTGCAACAATTCTTTAAAAGATTTTATATAAAGATTTGCGGTTTCTTTTAATTGTGTGCTAAAATCTTCGCCTGTTTTATCGTAAACCGCAACAGTATGAAGTCCTGCGGTTACGGCAGTTTTTACCGCTACAAAATTATCGTCAAAAAATGAAATATCGCTTTTTGAAACACCAAGCTTTTCAACAACACTATCGTAAATTCTTACGTCTGATTTCGGTAGCCCGAAATCATCATTACTCCATATATTGTCAAACAGTTCAAAAACACCGTTTCTTTTTAAGCAGGGGTCAACGTTTGAATGAGGGCTTGCAGTAAGTACATTCAAGCTGTAGCCTTTATTTTTGAGCATTGAAAGATAGTCGAAAACTCCGGCTTTTAAGATAATGTCATCTCTGTACTTGGGGTGTAAATATTCTTCAAGCTCGAAAAACATTTCTTCAATTGTTGCGGTTGCGTTCAATTCTTCTTTAAAATAGGTAATCGCACCTTTATTTCCGAGCGGAGTTATAATTTTTACAATGTCGTCGGGTACATTTTTTGAATATTTTTTTGCTATATCAACCAATTTTCCCGCCCAAAAAGGCATTGAATCAACAAGCACTCCGTCAAAATCGAAAAGGTAAGTAGTAAAGTCCATATTTTTCTCCTTATTTTTACATAGATTTAGCTTTTTTCATTATATCATAAAAATTTTAGAATGTCAATTGAAAAATGTATCTATTTTGTGCGTTTTGTATCTTTTTAATTAAATTTTATAAATTTTGTTTTCTTTCATATAT
>CAYPIJ010000069.1:0-9792 GCA_964410755.1 uncultured Oscillospiraceae bacterium
TTCGTCTTTACGGAAAAGCGGAATTGGATAAATTTTCAAATGAATGTATGATACACCCTTTCAGTGCGGAAGAAATTGAGAAAAAAGTAAGAGTTGATGATGCCGAAGAAAAGAGAATAGAGCTTCATCTTCATACAAAAATGTCTGCCGTTGACGGTGTTTCCGATGTTCAGGATCTTATAAAGCAAGCTCATAAATGGGGACAAAAAGCGATAGCAATAACGGATCACGGTGTTTTGCAGGCATACCCTGAGGCTTATGCTTTGGGCAAAAAACTGGGAATGAAAATTATTTACGGTATTGAAGCATATCTTGTTGACGATTTTGCTCAAATTTATTCCGGTGAAGAGGATTATGATTTCGACGATGCGACTTTTACGGTTTTTGACCTTGAAACAACCGGACTTTCTGCGGAAAATGACAGAATAACGGAAATAGGTGCCGTTAAAGTGAAAAACGGAAAAATTTTGGAAAGATATTCAAAATTTGTAAATCCGAAAAGGATAATTCCCGAAAAAATCGTGGAACTTACTCATATAACTCAAGATATGGTTGATAGTGAACCGGGGGAAGAAGTTCTTATTCCGGAATTTATCGATTTTATCGGTGACAGTATTCTTGTTGCTCATAATGCGGATTTTGACGTTGGATTTTTAAATTCCGCTTGTAAAAGATTGAATGTGAAATTTGAAAACGGTTATCTTGACACTTTGGATTTTGCACGAAGAATTTTCACTCACTTAAAAAAGCATAAGCTTGAAACATTGGCAAAGGAAGCAAACGTTAAGCTTGAAGGTGCCCACAGAGCCGTAAATGATGCGGAATGTTTGGTTGGTGTTTTCCAATATATGCTCAATAATGTAAAGGAAAAGGGAATACATTCTTTGAAAGAATTGAATGCTTCCTTGCCTAAAAACGTGGATAGTGCAAAGTCTTATCACTGCATTGTTCTTGTGCAAAATCACACAGGACTTATAAATCTTTATAAGCTTGTAAGCAATTCAAATTTGTTGCACTATAAAAAACGTCCCAGAATGCTTAAAAGTGAAATGTATAACTTAAAGGAAGGGCTTATTTTCGGAAGTGCCTGCGAAGCAGGTGAGCTTTACAGAGCTATTTTGGAAGGTAAAAAAGAAGAAAAGGTTGAAAAAATTGCAAGTTTTTACGACTTTTTGGAAGTTCAGCCTTTGGGAAACAATCAGTTTATGATTGAAAATCAAACCGTAAAATCAAGGGACGATCTTATAGACATAAATAAAAAAATTATTGCTTTGGGGGGTAAGCTTGGAAAAATGACTGTTGCAACAGGTGACGTTCATTTCTTAAATCCTGAAGACAGCGTATATCGAAAAATACTTATGTACGGTCACGGCTTTAAAGATGCCGATAATCAAGCACCGCTTTATTTGAGAACAACGCAAGAAATGCTTGATGAATTTTATTATCTTGATGATGATAAAAAATATGAAATTGTTGTTACCAATCCCAATAAAATCAGCGATATGATTGACGATTTTATTGTACCTATACCTGAAAAAAGATGTCCGCCGTCAATTCCGGGTGCGGAAGAGGATTTGTCAAATATGTCTCATGCAAAAGCAAAGAGAATTTACGGAGACCCACTTCCGAAAATCGTTCAAGATAGAATGGATAAGGAGCTTAACTCCATTATTTCAAACGGTTATGCCGTTATGTATATAATAGCGCAAAAACTTGTTAAAAAATCACTTGAAGACGGATATTTGGTTGGTTCCAGAGGATCTGTAGGTTCGTCATTTGTTGCTTTTTTGTCGGATATAACAGAGGTTAATTCGCTTTGTCCTCATTATATTTGTCCAAATTGTAAGCACAGTGAATTTATTGACGATGGTTCATACAGTTCGGGGTGCGACATGCCTCCTAAAAATTGTCCCGATTGCGGAACGGAAATGATAAGAGACGGTCACGATATTCCTTTTGAAACCTTTCTTGGATTTGCCGGTGATAAAGAGCCTGATATTGACCTTAACTTCTCCGGAGATTATCAGCCTGTTATTCATAAATATACGGAAGAAATTTTCGGCGAGGGACACGTTTTCAGGGCCGGTACAATAGGCACAATTGCCGAAAAGAATGCTTTCGGTTATGTAAAAAAATATTGTGAAGAAAAAGGTCTTAAATATAATAATGCCGAAATGATGCGACTTTCAATTGGTTGTAACGGTGTTAAAAAGACAACAGGTCAGCACCCGGGCGGTGTAATGATTGTTCCCAAAGAATTTGAGGTTTACGACTTTACGCCTGTGGCACACCCTGCCGACGACCCAAACAGTGACATTGTAACAACTCACTTCCAGTATACATATTTGCACGATTGCTTGCTTAAGCTTGACTTACTTGGACACGATGATCCGACCATCATAAGAATGCTTCAAGATTTAACGGGAATTGACCCGAAGAGTATTCCTCTTGACGATAAGGATACAATGTCTATTTTCCTTTCACCGGAAGTTTTGGGTGTAACGGAGCAGGATATAGATTCAAAGGTTGGAACGTTGGGAATACCCGAGTTTGGAACGGGCTTTACACGTCAGATGCTTGTTGATACAAAGCCAACAACCTTTGCGGAGCTTGTACGTATTGCAGGCCTTTCCCACGGTACCGACGTTTGGCTCGGAAATGCACAAGACCTTATTACAGCCGGAATTTGTACTCTTAAAGATGCTATTTGTACTCGTGACGATATTATGACATATCTTATCCATAAGGGAGTAGAACCAAAAAATGCTTTTGCCATTATGGAAGCTGTTCGTAAAGGTAAGGTTGCAAAGGGAAAAGAACCGAAATGGGAGCAATTCCAGGAGGAAATGAGAGAAAACGACGTTCCCGAATGGTATATAAAAAGTTGTGAAAAAATTCAGTATATGTTCCCGAAAGCTCATGCGGTTGCTTACGTTACAATGGCGTTTAGAATTGCATATTTCAAAGTGCATTATCCCCTTGCATATTATGCAACGTATTTTTCCGTAAGAGCAGGGGACTTTGACATTGATATGATGGTTGGCGATAAGGTTGAAGAAAGTATTGAAGAATATAAAAAGATGTCAGATTTAAAGCAAAAGGATAAAAACGTTATTACTCTTTTGGGAATGTGTAATGAAATGCAAAAAAGAGGTATCAGTTTTTCAAATGTTGATTTGTATAAATCCGATTCACAGAAATTTACAATAGACGGAAATTCTTTGAGAATGCCTTTTACCGCAATAAAGGGTCTCGGACTTGCCGCTGCCGAAACAATTGTTGAAGCACGAAAAGAAGAAGCGTTCTTCTCGAAAGAAGATTTGCTTACAAGAACAAAAATTTCAAAAACACATCTTGAACAGCTTGAAGCTTTGGGGTGTCTTGTCGATTTGCCCGACTCTGCACAAGTAAGCTTGTTTGATATGTAGCGTATTTTGATATATTTTAGCTTAAAATAATCTTTTTTCGGAAAATTGATTGAATTTTAAAAAATAATTTGATAAAATATTTTTCAGATGAATGTTTTTTTGAAAGGTTAGGTAAAAAATTATGAATGAAGTTTTAAAACAAATTGGAGATTACGGAATTGTTCCTGTAGTAAAAATTGATGATGCAAATGATGCTATTCCTCTTGCGAAAGCACTTGTTGCAGGCGGACTTCCCGTTGCGGAAGTTACTTTCAGAACAGAGGCTGCCGAAGAAGCAATTAGTCTTATAACAAAAAATGTTCCCGAAATGTTTGTAGGTGCCGGAACAGTTCTTACAACAGAACAGGTTGACAAAGCTGTAAAAGCGGGTGCAAAATTTATAGTAAGTCCCGGATTGAATCCAAAAGTTGTGAAATATTGTGTTGATAACAATATTCCCGTAACTCCCGGTTGTGCAAATCCTTCCGACATTGAGCAAGCAATTGAGCTTGGTTTGGAAGTTGTTAAGTTTTTCCCTGCGGAAGCTGCAGGCGGACTTAAAATGATTAAAGCTATGTCCGCACCTTACGGTAATATTAAATTTATGCCGACAGGTGGAATTAACGCAAAAAATATTAACGAATATCTTTCGTTCTCTAAAATTCTTGCTTGCGGTGGAAGCTGGATGGTAAGCGGTGAACTTATAAACAATAAAGAATTTGACAAAATTACCGCTTTAACAAAGGAAGCAGTTCAAACTATGCTCGGATTTGAGCTTAAACACGTTGGTATCAATAATGCTACAAAAGAAGACGGTATTGACGTAGCGCAAAAATTTGAAAAGCTTTTCGGTTTCACTTCAAAGGTTGGAAATTCTTCCGCATTTGCCGGAACTCCCATTGAAGCAATGTTTAAAATGGGCTACGGAACTCACGGACACCTTGCAATCAGCACAAATTCCGTTCCGAGAGCTTATTCCTATTTAAAACGTATAGGCTTTGAATTTTTGGAAGATACAAAAGCTTATGACGAAAAAGGAAATCTTAAATTTGTATATTTGAAAGATGAAATCGGCGGTTTTGCCGTTCATCTTGTAACAAAATAAACGGAGGTAAGTATGAATAAAGCTCAAAATTACAAAAGAACAAAATTAGCGTGCTATACGGCGTATTTCACTATGTCGTCCGTGTTTTCGTTACCGCCGATTTTGTTTGTTACATTCCATAAAATGTATAACATTTCATATACACTTTTGGGGACACTTGTAATGGTGAATTTTTTCACACAGCTTGCAATTGACTTGATTTTTACCGTTTTTACAAAATATTTTAACGTTAAAAAGGTTATAAGAGTTATGCCTCTTATAACCTCTTTCGGCCTTTTTGTGTATGCTTTTTCACCGATACTTTTCCCAACGTATCCTTTTATAGGTCTTGTTATAGGAACTATAATTTTTTCTGTTTCAGCAGGACTTTCAGAGGTGCTTTTAAGCCCTGTTATTTCCGCAATTCCATCTGACAGTGCAAACAACGACATGAGTATGCTCCATTCACTTTATGCTTTCGGTGTTTTTACAGTAGCACTTGTAAGCACATTGGCTTTGAAGTTTTTCGGAAGTGAAAATTGGATTTATATTACTATGTTTTGGGCTGTTCTTCCCATATTTTCGGCGATTTTGTTTATGATGTCGCCTATTCCGGAAATGAAAATGGAAGAAACAACGGAAAAGAAAAATAAAGCAAATAAAAAGACTGTTGGAATTATTTTATGCGTTATGTGCATCTTTTTCGGAAGTTGTGCGGAAAACGTAATGTCAAACTGGATTTCAAGCTTTATGGAAACGGCACTCAATATAGATAAAGCTGTGGGTGATATTGTTGGAATGGCTATGTTTGCAATTCTTCTTGGATTTACAAGAATGGGTTATGCAAAATTCGGCAAAAACATTTTCAAAATGCTTTTAGTGGGTATGAGCGGCGCTGTTGTTTGCTATTTGGTTGTTGCTTTTTCTCAAAGTGCTGTTGTAAGCTTTGTTGCTTGTGTAATTACAGGTATTTTCGTTGCAATGCTTTGGCCCGGTACTCTTATTATGATGGAAGAAAATATTCCGTCGGTAGGTGTTGCCGCTTACGCATTAATGGCAGCAGGCGGAGATTTTGGTGCTTCTGTGGCACCACAGCTCATGGGAATAGTTGTGGATAAAGTAACTGTAAGCAATTTTGCTTACGATTTAAGCACAAAAATAGGACTTTCGCACGAACAAATCGGAATGAAAACGGGAATGCTTGTTAATTCCGTGTTTCCGCTTATGGGCGTTGTTGTTTTGATATTTGCCGTTCGTTATTTTAAGAAAACTTTGAAAAATTGATATGTTAGGCTGTAAAAATAAATTTTTACAGCCTAAATTTATATTTCTGTCAGTATGATTTTGTTAGCTTCGTGTTTCATATTGTAATTTTTATTTTCTGTTATTTCGCCTTTTAAAATTTTTTCGGCAATATAGTCAACAATTGTTTTTTGAATTTCTCTTTTCAGCGGTCTTGCACCGTAATTTTTTGTGGTTACTTTTGATGTTATAAAGTCAATTATTGAAGAGTGAAAATTAATGTTAATTTTCTGTTCCCACAAGCGTTTTTGCGTCTCTGTTATCATTTTTTTTGCAATTTCTTCAATGTCAGATTTTTTCAGTTTGTTGAAAATCACAAATTCGTCTATTCTGTTTAAAAATTCGGGAGAAAAAATCTTTTTCACTTCATTTTTTATGTGGTGATTGATACTTTGTTGCTCTTGTGCGCTTTCTTCTGTGGAAAATCCCAAGCTTTTTTTCTCGTTTGTAATGTATTTTGCTCCGATATTTGAAGTCATAATGATAATTGTATTTTTAAAATCAACTTTTTTTCCTTGTGAATCACTTAAAATTCCATCGTCCAAAATTTGCAAAAGTAAATTGTAAACATCACTGTGAGCTTTTTCTATTTCGTCAAAAAGAATAACGCTGTAAGGTCTTTGATGAATTTTTTTCGTTAATTGCCCACCTTCGTCATACCCGATATAACCCGGTGGCGAACCTATAAGCCGTGTAACGCTGTTTTTTTCCATATATTCCGACATATCAAAACGAATAAGTGCATCTTCTTTTCCAAACATAACCGTTGCCAATGCTTTTGAAAGTTCGGTTTTACCCACACCGGTAGGCCCCAAAAACAAAAAAGAACCGATTGGTTTTTTTGGGTCTTGAAGTCCTGCTTTGTTTCTTCTTACCGCTTTTGCAATTTTTTCCACGGCTTCATTTTGTCCTATAACATATTTTTTCAGTTCTTCTTCCATATTAATATATTTTGTGGCTTGAGAACTTTTAAGTTTGCCTACGGAAATTGAGGTCTGTTTTGAAATTATATCTATTATGTCATTTTCCGAAACCGTTGTATCAAAACAAATTTTTTCGTTTTGCCATTTTTGTTTTTGTCTGAAATATTCGGTTTTGAGCTTTTCTTCCTCTTTTTTTATATGTTCCGCAAGTTTAAAATCTTGTCCTGTTATAGCTTCTTCTTTTTCTCTAAGTAAATTTTCAAGATCGTTTTCACATTTTTTTAAAGCTTCAGGTTCAGTATACATTTTCAGTCTTACTGCAGATGATGCTTCGTCTATTAAGTCGATTGCTTTATCGGGCAAAAATCTGTCTCGGATATATCTGTCGGAAAGCTTAACTGCTGTGTTTATGGCTTCTTCCGTTATTTTTACATTGTGGTGGGATTCATATTTGTCTTTTAAGCCTTCAAGGATTTTTACCGTATCTTCAATTGAGGGTTCGTTTACCGTTACAGGCTGAAAACGTCTTTCCAAAGCACTGTCTTTTTCAATGTATTTTCTGTATTCTTCCGTTGTTGTGGCACCTATTAGCTGTAATTCACCTCTTGAAAGTGACGGTTTTAAAATGTTGGCGGCATCAATAGCTCCCTCGGCGGCACCTGCCCCAACAATACTGTGAATTTCGTCAATAAAAAGTATTATGTTGTCACTTTTTTTAACTTCCTCAATTGCTTTTTTCAGCTTTTCTTCAAATTCGCCTCTGTATTTTGTGCCTGCAACAACGGAAGAAATTTCAAAAGAAATAACACGCTTGTTTTTTAAAATTTCCGGTATGTCACCTTTTACTATTCTTTGTGCCAAACCTTCCGCTATAGCAGTTTTTCCTACTCCCGGTTCACCTACAAGGCAAGGGTTGTTTTTTGTTCTGCGACATAAAATTTGTATTATTCGCTCTATTTCTTTTTCTCGTCCTATAACAGGGTCAACCTTACCCTCAAAGCATTTCATGGTTAGGTCGTAGGAAAAAGTATTTAAAAAAGGTGTGTTGTTGAGAGTTTTGAATTTTTGGTTTTGAATTTTGTGGTTTTCTCCGATTTTGGGCGGTAGCATACCTTCTTCAATAATGTTGTATATATCTTCTTTTATTTTTTCCTTGTCAATTTTCAAAGATTTTAAAATCCTGAGTGCCACACTGTCCTCTTGCATTAAAAGTGCAAGTAAAATGTGTTCCGTTCCGATGTAATTTTGTCCCATTGCATTTGCTTGGGAAAAGCTCATTTCAATAAGTTGTTTTGTTCTTGGTGTAAATGAAATTTTTCCGGAATAAACGTTTTTTGTTTTTCCGTATAATTCTTCAATTTTACCGATGATAAGTTGCTCTTTTGCACCGTTATTGGATAAAATTTTTCCTGCAATGGCGCTGTGCTCACGTACAAGCCCGAAAAGTATATGTTCCGTTCCGATAAAGCTTTGAGATAAGTCTCTTGCCAATTTTTCGGAAAGGTTAAGTACAATTTCTGCTTTTTTTGTAAAACTTTTTTCAAACATAAAATCAACTCCGAAACAAAATGTTAATCTGAGTATAGCCGCTTTTTTCCATTTTATACATACAGTTCTTAAAATACGAATTTTATTCGTTATCGTTTTTGTTGACAATGCTTTTTTCTTATGCTATAATGGTAAAAAAGATTTATGGAGGAATTTATGAATAAAATAATTGTAGATTTTAACAAAAAGGTCGGAAAAATAAAGCCAATGCATTCGGTTAATAACGGTCCCGCATATCCGAAAGGTACAAAAAGAGGGAATTTTGAAACTTTCAGTGAATTGGAAATTCCTTATGTGAGAAATCACGATGCAAGTTTAAGTGAAGCATACGGAAGTCAGCATCTTGTTGATATACATTGTATTTTTCCCGATTTTTCAAAAGATGTAAATGATGAAACCGCTTACGATTTTACACTTACAGATGTTTATACAAAAAATATTATAGATACAGGCTCAAAAGTTTTCTATAGATTGGGTTCAAGTATTGAGCATTGGGCAAAAAAATATGGAACACTTGTTCCGAAAAGCTTTCAGAAATGGGCTGAAATATGTGAGCATGTAATTCGTCATTATACTGAAGGTTGGGCAAACGGATTTTATTATGATATTGAATATTGGGAAATATGGAATGAACCCGATCTTGACTCGGACGATAGCGATAACAAAAAATGCTGGGGTGGAACGAGAGCGGAATTTTTTGATTTCTTCGAAGTAGTTTCAAAATATTTGAAAAAATGTTTTCCGAATTTAAAGATTGGAGGCCCTGCTTTGGCAGGCTGTGAAGAATGGGCTGATGATTTTCTTTGTGAAATGGAAAAAAGAAATGTGGAGTTGGATTTCTTTTCATGGCATATTTATTGTACCGAGCCCAAGAGTATAACGGAAAAAGCAAACCGAATAAAAAATATGCTTTTAAAATATGGTTTTTCAAAAACGGAAGATATTTTGAACGAATGGAACTATGTTAGAGATTGGAATGACCCATTACATTATATAAGTGTAATAAAAGGGATAAAAGGAGCTGCTTTTTGCGGTGCTGTTATGTGTGAAGCACAAAAGTGTGATGTGCTTGATATGATTATGTATTATGATGCAAGAATGGAAAAGGTTTGGAACGGTATGTTCAGCAGTGATACTTTGTTGCCATTAAAAGGGTATTATCCATTTAAAATGTTTAATGTGCTTTATCAATACGAAAATGAATGTTTATCAAAATCGGAAAATGACAATATTTATGTTTCTTGTGCCGAATCAGATAATAACGAATGTGCCGTTCTTCTTTGTTACTATACGGACGATGAAGAAAAAAGTGAAAGTGTAACTTTAAAGTTTGATTTTTTGGGCGGAAGTGAAAAATATGAAGTCTTTTTGCTTGATAAGAATATGAATGGGGAATTTTATAAGACTGTTGATAGTAACAGCGAATTTACTATTGAAAAAAATACGGTTTGTCTTTTTAAATCATTGAGACAGTGAAAAATAAGAGCGCTTTTTAAAAATGCAGGAGAAAAGAGGAAAAGGTTATGAA
>CAYPIJ010000070.1:0-9761 GCA_964410755.1 uncultured Oscillospiraceae bacterium
GCTTAACAGAGATATGTTTTGCCGTATACATAAATCTTTTATTGTAAATTTGCATTATATACGTAGGATAAACGCTACAGAGGTAGAGTTGTATCATATTGAAGATAAAATTCCGATAAGCCGTTCTTGTAAAAAAGAAACGTTGGAAAAATATACAAAATTTATTGAAACGGAGATGAATGTATGATTTATGATTTTGCGAAAATTCTTACGGGATTGATTGAAACTATGGCTCTTTTTAAGGTGTATGATACTTTTTGCGAAAGAAAAGAAGATTTATCTTCTTGGGGGTACTTTATCGGAGTTATGGTTTTTACCGTATTGATAAATATAAGTAATGTAATTTTCAGTTATGGAATTTTAAATGCTGTGGGAATGTTGGCGGTATTTTTGCTGGCTTCAATTTTTTACAATGGAAAAATAAGCGTAAAAATAACTTTATCGGTTTTGACATTGCTTTTTATTGCAATTATTGAAATTATAGTTTTGTTTGGGATGGTTTTTATATTAAAGATAAATACGACTTTAGTAGTTGATAACAAAATTTATAATTTATTGGGAATTATTATATCAAAAACGCTTACTCTTTTTTTGGCGGTTGTTTTGAATGTAAAATTCAAGAAAAAATATTTGAATGTAAAAACATCATATTGGTGGCTTTTTTTGATTATGTTTTTTACTTCGGTAGTAAATGTTTTTCTTATTTTTAAATTATCTTATGATGTTGGAAACTCGTATATGAATAATTTGTCGATTTTGTGTTCTTTTGGATTGCTGTTCAGTACTTTTTTTGCTTTGTATTTGTATGAAAGACTTGCAAAACAAAATGAACTTATAAAAGAAAAAGAACAATATGAGCAACATTTGAAAATGCAATTGAAACATTTTGATGATATTTTAATAACGCAAAAGCAACTAAAAAAGTTTAAGCATGATTTCAATAATTATACTATCGGTCTTCAGGCATATATAAATAAAAAAGATTTTAACGGTGCGACATTGTATCTTGAAAGTTTAAAAAATGAATTTGAAAAAAGTACCGATTCGGTTGATACCGGAAATGTGGCTTTTGATTCAATATTAACAACAAAAATCGCTATTGCAAAAAGCAAAAATATAAATGTTAGTACTTCAATTCAATTACCGGAAAGAATCAATATCGATCCGATTGATATATGCACTATTTTCGGAAATGCCCTTGATAATGCGATTGAGGCATGTGAAAAAGTTAGTGTGGGAAAAAGAACAATCGATGTGTCTGTAATTTTTAACGGTGTTGCTGTTCTTTGTAAAATAGTAAATACAAAGTCTGCGGAACAAAAAGAAATTTGTCTTACATCAAAAGAAGATAAAGATAATCATGGATTTGGTTTGGAAAATATAAAAAACACTTTGGAAAAATATAATTCCGTTCCTACCATAAAAATTACCGATACTGAATTTGAATTAAAATTTATGATTTTTTTAAAAAATTAGGCGGGGCTTCCGTCTTTTTTTGACCTTTTTTTCTTAAAAATTGCAAGTTACGCATTTTAAACTGTCGTTCACGCAAAAAGCTTGCGTTTTAAAAAGAAATATGCTATAATAAATTCACATAAAGAGGTGAGCACATGAAAAAGATTTTGGATAGTATCACTAATACATTGTACGAAAACGAAGCAATAAAAAAAGAAGATATTGATGTTTGTCGTTACGGATTGGATGTCTTTTTATTTTCGGTGTTGGAAGTGTTGAGTATTTTTTTAATATCGCTTTTTGTACATAATTTTTTGGAAACGGTTTTGTTTTTTACGGCATTTATTCCGCTTAGGATTTTTGCGGGAGGTTATCATGCTGATACAAAATTGAGATGTTATTTTGTTTCACTTGGAGTTTATGCTGTTTTTAGCATAATAACATTTTGTACAACGCCCGAAAGTTATCAGGTTGTTAGCCTTATAAGTATAGTGATTTCCGAGATTGTTGTTTTGGCATTCGCACCTGTGATTCATAAAAATAAAAGTATAAATGCAATCGAAAAAAATTTTTACCGAAAATGTAGTATCTGTGTATGCTTTTCAGAAGCAATAATAACTTTGTTATTATCGGTTATTTTTCCGAAAAGTTCTGTTGCCTTTTCTTTATCTTTAGGACAATTTGCTGTTTCTATGTCTGTGATTTCGGCAGTTCTTAAAGGAAAAATAACCGATAATAAAATAAAAAAATAAAAATATTGAGAAAGGAGAACAAAAAATGAAAGTTTTTAAACAAACAGCAAAGAAGTTTGTGGTTAAATACGGTTCAACAATTGTGGCTTGTGCATTTGCTTTCGTAACTGTTGCGGCAAATACATCTTGTGTATTTCCGTTTTAAGAACCGGAAGAACCGAAAAATTTGTCAAACTTCAAAAAATTCAACTGATAGGTTATTTATGCCTATGATTTAAGATTACAAATAAAAAGTAAAAAATGAAAATTAGTTTTTTTGCAAAGCTTAACTTAAAGTGAGGTTGTCACATAAAATAAAAAAAGAGTATCGCAAAAAAATAATATTACCTACCTTTTTATTTGTGAAACAAAAGAAAAAAACAAGAAAGGATAAAAACATTATGAAACATTTAAAAAAGATAGTATCGACACTTTTAAGTACGTGCGTTTTATTGAGTATGCAAAATTTTGCTTTTGCAGATGAAACTGTGCAATTGTTAAATGACGAAATTCAAACGGTGCAAGATGATTATAGTATTTACATGGATTTTCCGATTCAAATAGATAAAAACATAAAAAATGATATGATAATGGATATGTCGTTTTATTATCTTAAGAATTTGAAAACGAATGATTACGCTAAAGTTATAGTTACAGATGTTGAAAAAGATACAGTTTTTTTGGAGAAAGAATTAAATTCCGAACATAAAAAAGCTGTATTGGAAGATGTTCCAAATGATACTGTGTTTAGAGTAAAAATAGTGGAATGTATTGATGGTAATTTAAATGAGTACACAAAATATATAAAAACTGTTTTTTCTGAAACAAAATTTCCTGTGACATTGAATCTCAATGGAATAATATATGAAAATTCTTTTGGTGGAACACATACCAATGTTTTAATAAAAAAAGTAGGTGATAAAACTGGTTGTATTCATGATGAAAATGAAGAATGTTCTGATGAATGCGGAATTGGAAGAGTGGTATCTGAAATTGAAGAAAATGAACTTAATGATTTTTATAATGTTTTGGACCCTAATTCTTATTACGGAATCAATTTAACAACTCATGAGTATATTGTGTTTGATCCGTTTGCAAATGATACATATACGGTATCGCAGGATATAATCCACAATGGTGGATATGACGGTAACGATGATTTGAGATTTACCGGTATTATTATTGAATTTTAAGATCGTTTTTTGGGTATAAAAGTGTAGGAAACCTTGCACTTTTATACCGGAACAAGAAAGGGGAGTTTTACTATGTTGAAAAAAATAATAAGTATGTTTATGCTGATAATTATTGTTACAAGTCCTTGTGTTTTTGCTGAAGATGAAACTATGACAGAAGAAGAATACAGTCAATTTGTTGCAGAATCCCTTGAATACATTCAAGACAACTCTAATATATCTAAACATCATTTTCGTGTCAATACTTTACGTCGAAACATTGGCGTGGCTTATAATAGCCATTGTGTTCCTACCGTTGAAGAAAAAAATAATTTGTATGAACTTATTATGGTGGCATATAGGGCTATTGTGAAATATGGCACAAGAATTACAGCAGAAGAATATAGCGAAAAAGCGGAAGGAAAAAACGCGGACATGAATTTTCGTATTGAAAAAACTTATTTTGGAGAAAATGTTAATTCTACCACTGATAGGAGTTTGATAAAAACACCTCTTTATATAGTTAATAAGGGCGATGTTTTTTCTGCTAATTTTGGTTATTATTTATGTGAAGATAAAGAGAAAGTTTTTAATGAAATATTTGATTTTTATTTTTCAGATGACAGTGGATTTTTTGATGAAAATACAGTGCCGAGTATATACGATATTTATAATGAAAACAACGAACTTAAGGTATATGATAGAATTAAGTTTGATATAAAAATAACAGAAGAAACGGAAGAAAGTGTATTTGCTTATTTGGGAAATGCTGAAATAGGGGATACTGTGAAATGTAGCATTGAGCAAGTTAATGTTCCGGGAAAGTCTAATGATTATTTTTTGTTTAACATATATGAGGGTGAAAAAAGAAGAAGTCTGTGGAACACAGCCAGTGATGGTGGTAATTATGACAGAAGATATAATCAAAATTTTTTGAATTTTTCGACTAGCATGACGTATGATGGTTCTAATCTTTTTTATGGTATAGGAAGAACTCCCGGATATGCAGGATTCAGAATAGAGGCAGAAAATAAAAATGATGATATTACAAATCTTTATATATTAAACTTGGTGTCTTATGGAATGGGGAACAGTTTTGACAAGTTAGAAGCGGAAAATGTAACTTATGAATATTTTACCGAAAATATAAAACAGTATTCCCGTACTATGGCATATATGTTTGGTCTTGAAGCACCGGAATTGAATTACGATGATGATGACGATGATGACATAGAAGAAAAAGACGACAAAAAAGAAGATAAAAAGGAAGAGGATAAAAAAGAAGACAAGAAAGAGGAAACAAAAAATAACATATCTGTTTCATATATGAGAGGAGATTTTGGCAATGAAGACCAATATATGGATTTTTATGTTTCTTTTATAGCACAGGCTGACGTAAATATTTCAAGTAACGGTGCACCTGAGTGGTATAAAAAACTTGGTTCCGGTGTTAGGGCATCTGTAATCGGAATTACTCAAACTGTAGATGGAGATGATTATCAAAATTATACGCTTCTTTGTTTTTCGGGAAATGAAGGTATACAATGGTTTAAATCAAGTATTATGGAACCAACGTATAATGAAAAAAGTGAAAGAGTTATGAAAATCAGTTATTCTTCTTTGATTTCTTTTAACGGATTTGAAATGAAACGTGATACTGTTAATTATGATACTGTGATTGTATCATTGTGTTATGAAAATGATGAGAACAAAACGTTGAAATCTGTTGGTTTTGATTTTTGGGAAAAACAAGTGAATATTACATCAGATTATCTAAATTGTTTGGGAGGAGGTAAGATTGCTTATGAAAAACTTTTTTAAAATAATGTCATTAGTGTTGATTGTTACAATGCTTTCGTGCGTCACGACTTTTGCTACTATTGATGAGAAATATGCGGATGAGTTGTATGAGTTGGGACTTTTTAAAGGCACAGACAAAGGATATGAACTTGAAAAAACACTTACAAGAGAAGAAAGTGCTACTGTTTTGGTAAGACTTTTGGGAGAAGAAAAAAATGTGATTAAAAATGAGTACAACGGATTCTTTGAAGATGTTGAAAAGGAAAGATGGTCATTTAATTATATTATGTATTGTTATGAAAACGACATAACTAAAGGAACGGGAAACAATATGTTTTCTCCCACTTCGGAAGTAACTGCGGAAGAATTTGTAACATTGGTGTTAAGGCTTTTAGGGGATACCGGTGTTGAACCTGAAAATGCTTTTGAAATTGCTGTTGTAAATAATCTTTTTACATCGCAATATGCTCGTGAATTGAAAAAAAGTGATTTGTTTACAAGAAATGATATGACATACATAGTATATAGAAGTTTAAAAACAAAAATGTCAAATGGGACACTTTTGTCACAAGATTTGGCTGATAAAAAAGTGATCACGCAAAAACAGGCAGATGAATTTGATGTTTATAAAAATGCAACCAATATGGAAGAGTTAATGAAAGATTTGTTGGATTGAATATTTTAAGTTCCGCAAGGCGATTTTGCTTTGCGGAACAAGTGTAAGGTGAGATATTATGAAAAAAATAGTTTTATTTATATCATTTTTTCTGTTATTTGGGAATGTTTCTTTTGCGGACGGATATGTGGCGAAAGATGTTTATTCCACTGATATTGCGGTTTTTATAAACGGTATGCCCGTTGAATGCTATAACATCGATAATAAAGTTTATGTTGTGGCGGAGGAATTTTTAAATCACGGCTTTAACGGAACTTTTGGGACGGGTCGTTTTTTTGAAAATTCAAGAGAGTTGTTTCTTATGCAGGACTATAAATATGCTTTCGAAAATGAAAAAAACGGTGTTGCAATAAGAAACAGCATACAAAAATTGGGAAAAACCGTTGAAACGGATATATATTTACATATTTACGGGAATATTATTCCAACATATCATTTTAACGGAAAACTTCTTGTTGCACCCGAGGATATGTTTTTGGAAGCACAGCGGATAAGAAAAACAAGAGAGGAATACAATTATTACAGTCAAAAATTTTTGATTGATTTTTACGTTACCGCAAAATATGACTCCGAAAACAGAAGTCTGAACGTTTATACGGATAAAGAAACCTTTGAAAATACCGATTATTTGTTCGGAGTTACACCTATTGAAAAATACAAAGATTACAAAAATTGACATTTTGTTTTATTAAAGAAAGGGGAGTTTTACTATGTTGAAAAAAATAACAGCAATATTGACGTTTATGCTTTTGGTTGGTTCAATCTTTGCGGTATGGGCGGAAGAAGAGGTTAAAACCGAAACAAAATCCGAAAGTACAGTCGAAATCGTGGATTATGCGTCAAAAACTTACGAAGAAAAATTGGCAGAACTTAAAACTTACGGAATAGTCAATTGCTATGAGGACGGAAATTTTTATCCCGAAAAAGAAGTCACAAGAGCGGAATTTTGCAAGATGATTGCCATTATTGTAGGGTACGACGGAAAAATAGACGATTTGAATCCTGTTAATCTGTTCAGTGATGTTCCGTATTATCATTGGGCGAACGGCTATGTTAAATTTTGCTACGAAAACGGTTTTGTAAACGGAACGGTAGCTCCCGAGCCTGTTTACGGAGTAACAAAATTGAGTGATGGAACGTATTCCGAAAAAGAAATAGTAGGATATTCCAATCTTGATGTTACAAAATTCGAACCTAACGCAACAGTTACATATTTTGAAATGTACAAAATGGTGCTTAATGCCACAGGTTACGAATCGAAATCACAGGCATTTGGCGGGTATCCTCAAGGTTATGTTAGGGTGGCGGAAAACAAACCTTTGGTAACGAATAAAATTCCCGATTACGACACAGCGGTAACGAGAGCGGATGCTGTAGACGTGATATATAATGCTTTGCATTTACCTTTAATGCTAAAAAGAACAGATTCCGAAAACGAGGAATGGTATGAGGCAAACGGTCTTGACGGCATTGAATACGTTACTTTATTTACAAAATTTCTCAATGAAAAATAATTGATAATTCAATTCCTTACGTTTTGTTATAAAATCGAGACAATATTACAGATAACGGATTGAGAGTATTGTTGCGATAATTAAGATGCCGAAAAACATAACTATAAGCAGATTTTTGCGGTTGTGTTTTTCGGTTTTTCTTTTGCATTTTGCAATAATGGTGTTGGCTTCTTTTAGGGCGGCGGAAGTATATTTTTTGTTGATAATGGGAAACACGCTCCGTTCTTTTTTGTTATATAGGAATTATTTTCAAAAAAACAAAAAAATATTCCTTTTTGAAATCTTTTTTGGAAAAATCACTTGACAAATTGTTTTTTATGTATTATAATATTTAAGGTTGGATTAGTATGTAGTCCAACGTCCTTACTCTGTAGGAGTTACAGAGTTTTAAATCCACAAGGAGGTGAAAATAAGATGAGCGAAATCAAGAAAAATTACGAAGTAATGTTCATCGTGAATGCCACTTTGACAGAAGAAGCAATCGCAACAACTGTTGAAAAATTCAAAAAATTGATTTCTGACAACGGCGAAGTAACAAAAGTTGAAGAAATCGGAAAGAAAAGATTGGCATATCCTATCATGAAAATGAACGAAGGTTACTATGTTTTGATGCAGTTCACATCGGGAACAGACTTTCCTAAAGAACTCAGCAGAATTTTTAACATCACAGACGAAGTAATTCGTTCACTCGTAACCGTAATCGGTGAATAGGGAGGAAATTTGTTGTGAATAAAGCAATATTGATGGGTCGTTTAACGAGAGATCCGGAAGCAAGAATGTCTCAGAGCGGTACGTCGGTAACGTCATTTTCACTTGCTGTTGACAGAGGCTATCAAAGAGACGGAGAAAGACAAGCAGATTTTATAAATTGTGTTGCTTTCAACCATACAGCGGACTTTATTAAAAAATATTTTGTTAAAGGTCAGCTTATTTTGGTAGTTGGTTCAATCCAAACAAGAACTTGGGAAGGACAAGACGGCAGAAAAAATTATGTAACCGAAGTTATTGTAAATGAAGCACACTTTACCGGTGATAAACGTGGCGACAATAATCCGGCTAATACAATGAACAGTCAGCCTTCAGACGCTTTAAAACCCGATAGTGGCTTTTTGGAGTCTATGGATGACAGTGAACTTCCGTTTTAATTATTTAATTTAAAACATATTATTGATAGGAGGAAAATAACGATGGCAGAAATTAAAAAAGATAATTCTTTTAAGTCAGCAAGAAGACCTAAAAAGAAAGTTTGCCAATTCTGTGCAGATAAAGCTACAACGATTGATTACAAAGATGTTGCAAAATTGAGAAGATACACTTCTGAAAGATCTAAAATCTTGCCAAGAAGAGTAACAGGAACATGTGCAAAACATCAGAGATTTTTGACAATTGCAATCAAACGTGCAAGACATATAGCTCTTTTACCTTACACTTCAGACTAATATTTTTAGTTTTTAAGGTATATTGTGTAAAAAACACGGAAAGCATTCTTATATACAATTATGCTTTCCGTTTATTTTTTAAAAAACTGATGTATGAGAGGATTTTTTTATGAGTAAAGGCAAAATTTTGGTTCAAAACAAAAAAGCAAGACATGATTATTTCATATTGGAAACTTTTGAAGCCGGAATTGAACTTATAGGCACAGAAGTTAAATCCGTACGTCAGGGCAAAATGAATTTAAAGGATTCTTATGTCGATTTGAGAAACGGTGAAGCTTTTTTGATAGGGGCACATATAAGCCCTTACGAATATGGCAATATTTTCAACAGAGATCCCGAACGTACACGCAGACTTTTGCTTAAAAAACAAGAAATTAATAAGCTTGTGGGAAAATTAAGCGAAAAAGGTCTCACAATGGTTCCCGTTGATGTATATTTAAAGGGAAAATGGATTAAAATGACAGTAGCACTTGCACAAGGAAAGAAAAATTTTGATAAAAGAGAAGCAAAAGCCGAGGCTGAAAGCAAACGTAACATAGAACGCGCATTGAAAGAAAGAAATTTCAGATAATTATGGGGATGTACCGGTTTCGACGGGGGTTTTGAAGCAGGATAAGCGAGCAGTTGTGAGGAACAACTTTAAAAGCTTCAAATTTTAAATATAAACGCTAACAAAAATTTAGCTTACGCTGCCTAATTTAAGGTAGCCATCTTCTCCGAGATTACCGTGTTTCGGAAGTGAGGTGTCATTTTAACGGTCAACGTCTTTATGGTTTCGTCGGCCATATCGATGTATTAGACGATACTTTGCAAAATCGGAATGTTATCTTCCGACTTGCAAGGGAACTTTAATTGATAACTACGCTCGTAGAAAGTCTTGTGAATGGGCTTTCGGACAGGGGTTCAACTCCCCTCATCTCCACCACATAATGACTTCAATTTTGATAAAAAGTTGAAGTCATTATTTTTTGCCT
>CAYPIJ010000071.1:0-9503 GCA_964410755.1 uncultured Oscillospiraceae bacterium
CTCCGTTTGTATGTCCGCCCGAAGCATGTGTATTGACGGAGCGCTTGCTTTAAGGGAAACTCCGTATTTATTTCCCTGTTTTACTATTTGCGGTTCTTCAAGTGTAAGTTCTTCAATTGACGGATTGACAATTCCGTATCCTTTTTCTTTCACCTCATCAAGTGCCGTTGCAAATTTGTCATATTTTTTCTTTGCCAAAGACAACTCTTTAACAATATTCATAAGCTCGTAGTCGGAAGATATATCCATACCCGTATTTTCCGAAATAACACGATAAAACAAATTATCTGGTGTTTTCAACACAACTTCTGCGTTTCCGCTTCCCAAAGAAAGATTTTTCACGGTACAATCGGAAACATATTCGCACATTGACAAAACATTTGTACTGTCAAGACAATCTCGCACACGATTAATATTGGACGAATATTTTTTTATGCTGTCGAAAATTCCTTTTTTAATGTCGTTGCCGTAATCAAGGGATTTTATCCAACCGGGAATATTAAAATCTATTTGCGATATTGGAAATTCATAGAGCACCGTTTTCAAAATCCCCAAAATATCCTCTTTTGAAATATTAGCACAATCCGCACACATAACGGGAACATCATATTGCTTGGAAAGGCTGTCACAAAGGCTTTTTGCGTTGTCGGAAGATGGGTCTTTCGAGTTTACCAAAACCACAAAGGGCTTATTTATTTCCTTAAGCTCGCCGATAACCTTACTTTCCGCATCAACATAATTTTTTCTTTCAATATCCACAATACTGCCGTCTGTTGTAATTACAAGTCCAATTGTGGAATGCTCGGAAATAACCTTTTTCGTACCGATATGTGCCGCCTGTATAAAAGGAATGCTTTCCTCCGACCAAGGTGTATGCACCATTCTTTCAGTGCCCTCTTCTTCATAGCCCTTGCAATCGGGTATAACATAGCCCACACAATCGATAAGCTTTACACTTGCGTTCATATTATCTCCCAAATTTATGGGTATCGACTTATTGGGAATAAATTTCGGCTCCGTTGTCATAATGGTTTTGCCTTGTGCCGATTGAGGAAGCTCGTCAATAAGGCGTTCCTTTTCAAATTCGTCTGCCATATCGGGAATTACCATAAGATCCATAAATCTTTTTATAAAAGTGGATTTTCCGCTTCTGACAGGTCCAACAACACCTATGTAAATATCTCCTTTTGTGCGATTTGCAATGTCTTTTAAAATGTCCATAATTTACCTCCGAAAGTTTTATATTATTATAATACATTATATTTAAGGTATGGATAAGTTATGACGATTTTTTAAAGCATTGCAAAAAAATACGGTTTATTTATCGTTTGTAAGAGTTCCGCTTTTCCAAATTGGAATTTCTTCACCCTCAAGCTTGGATTTTCTCTTTAAAATGTCCGTTTCACAAACAGCCTTAACCTTTGCAAGGCTTTCCCTTGCATTAAGGTATGCCATATTGTACGATTCTTTATCCTCACAAGGATAACCATAGGCTTCAAGCCCCAATTTATTGGCTATATAAACAGCTCTTTTAATATGGAAATTTTGCGTTGATACAATAAGGGAAGATATTTTAAAAATCTCTTTTGCACGATACATACTGTCGTAAGTATCAAAACCGGCATGGTCCATAAAAATATCTTCATCTTTAACTCCCAAATTTAAAAGATAATTTTTCATTGTATTAACTTCATCGTAATCTTTTGTGCCATGGTCACCGCTTACAATTATTTTATCGGCTTTTTCGTCCTTATATATTTCATAGGCTTTCAAAAGTCGCTCTTTCAAAATAGGTGACGGTGTTCCGTCCGAATAAACAGACGCCCCCAAAACCATAACGGCTTGACAATGGGAAATTTTTTCTTCATCTGTGAAAATATACGGTTTTGAATATGTGTCAACATAAAGCTGTATCAAAACAAAAAAAATAACAAACACAAGAAAAAGAGTTAATATATATCTTAAAATGTTTTTAAAAGCATGCAGTGTTTTTTTCAAAAAAATATGTCTCCTTTTTTAGGTATATACAATAGTATATCAAAAAAAGAAAAAAATTCAATACTTTTCACCGAATTTTTAAAAAAATATTAAAAATTCATTGCCACAACAGCAAAAAAATCGTCTGTAATTATTGACAAAAACTCGCTTTTGTTGTATTATATAAAGAGTGACAAAAATATTTTAAGGAGAATTTTTTATGAATAAATGTTGCGAGCTTAAAGAATTGATTTCAAAAAGCTTTGATAAAATGACAGACATATACGGAAAAGGTAACGAAGAAATGCAAATTGAACGTTACAAAAAGGCTGTTGACGATTTTTATAACCTTTACGGAGATATGGAAAACGTTATGATTTTTTCCGCACCGGGAAGAACCGAAATTTGCGGAAATCACACAGACCACAATTTGGGAAAGGTTGTTGCCGGCAGTGTTAATCTTGACGTTATTGCCGTCGTGGGAATAGATAATTCCGATGTTATCGAAATAAAATCGGAAGGCTACCCCAAAGACACAATAAGCATTGACGATTTGGAAGTAAAGGACGAGGAAGAAAACACATCTTCTTCACTTATAAGAGGTATGACTTACAGCTTTAAGGAAAAAGGCTATAAAATCGGTGGTTTTAAGGCTTACGCAACGTCAAACGTGCTTAAAGGCTCCGGTCTTTCTTCTTCCGCAGCTTACGAGGTTTTGATTGGCACAATTTTAAACGGAGCTTACAACGACGGAAAAGTAAGTGCTGTTGAAATTGCAAAAATGGCTCAATTTGCGGAAAATGTTTATTTCAAAAAACCTTGCGGTCTTATGGACCAAATGGCATCAAGCGTCGGAGGAATTATTTCAATCGATTTTGAAGACAAAAACAATCCAGTAATTGAAAAAATAGATTTCGATTTTTCTTGTGCGGGTCACGCTCTTTGCATTTTGGATACAGGCGGAAATCACGCAGACCTTACAAACGAATACGCTTCAATTCCGCAGGAAATGAAAAACGTTGCGGAATATTTCGGAAAAAGCGTTTTAAGAGAAATAAAAAGAGAGGACGTTTTGGAAAATATCCAAACACTCCGTGAAAAATTCGGTGACAGAGCAGTTTTGAGATGCTTGCACTATTTTGACGAAAACGAAAATGTTGACGTTCTTTCAAATGCACTTAAAGAAAAGGATTTCGATACATTTTTAAAGGTAAACAAAAAATCGGGAAATTCTTCTTTCAGATTTTTACAAAACGTTTATGCCAACATAAATCCGTCGGAACAAGGAATTGCTTTGGCAATTTACGTTGCTGAAAATATTCTTAAAGACAAAGGCTCCTACAGAGTTCACGGCGGTGGATTTGGCGGAACAACGCAAAACTTTGTTCCCGAAAATATGGTTTCGGAATTTAAAGAAAAAACGGAAAAAATATTCGGAAAAGACAAATGCCATATTTTAAACATAAGAAAATACGGCGGAATAAAAGTATTTTAATAAAGAGAAACACACAAAAGGAAAGGAAAACTTAAAAATGAATAAATATTTATCTGAACTTATCGATTACGCAATAAACACAAACCTTATTGACAAAGAAGACGAAACATATTGCGTAAACAGAATTTTAAATCTTATCGGAGCAGACAGCTTTGAAAGAGAAGACTACGAAAAACACGAAAACATCGAACAAATTCTTGACGGACTTTTGGATTTTGCTTTTGAACACGGCAAATTGGAAAACAATTCCGTTGTTTACAGAGATATTTTAAGTGCCGACATTATGGACGTTTTAACTCCGAAGCCAAGCACCGTTATCAACACATTTAACTCACTTTACAACGACGACCCGAAAAAAGCAACTCAATATTTCTACGATTTGTCAAGAAACGATAACTACATAATGACAAACAGAGTAAAGAAAAACATTATTTGGAAAACAAATACAAGATACGGTGACATTGACATCACAATCAACCTTTCAAAACCAGAAAAAGACCCAAAAGCCATTGCAGCGGCAAAAAATATGAAACAATCCGGCTATCCAAAATGTCAGCTTTGCTGTGAAAACGTTGGTTTTGAAGGTCACGCAAACCACCCTGCAAGAGCAAACCACAGAATTATCCCCGTTTCTCTTGACAATAAAAGATGGTACTTGCAATATTCACCTTATGTTTACTACAACGAGCATTGCATATTGCTCAATAAAGAACATACACCAATGAAGATAACAAAACAGACTTTCAAAAATCTTCTTTCTTTTGTTGAGCAGTATCCTCACTACTTTGTAGGTTCAAATGCAGACTTGCCAATCGTTGGCGGTTCAATTCTTACACACGACCATTTTCAGGGCGGAAATTATGAATTCCCAATGGCAAAATGTAAGGAAAAGTATACAACAAGTGTAAAGGGTTTTGACGACGTTCAAGTGGGAATAATTGACTGGGCATTGTCTACAATCCGTCTTAAAGGAACAGACATAGACAAGCTTTGTGATTTGGGAGACGTAATTCTTACAAAATGGAGAAGCTACGACGACCCCGAAAACGAAATTCTTTCATATACAGACCAACCTCACAATACAATCACACCAATTGCAAGAAAACGTGACGGACTTTATGAGCTTGATCTTATTTTGAGAAACAACAGAACAACAGAAGAGCATCCTTTGGGAATATTCCACCCACATGCGGAATACCACCACATAAAAAAGGAAAATATTGGACTTATAGAAGCTATGGGTCTTGCCGTTTTGCCTCCACGTCTTACAACCGAGCTTGGTGTTTTGGACGACGAGAAAAAAGAATATGTAGGACAAATTTTTGCAAAAATACTTGAAAATTGCGGTGTATTTAAAGATGACGAAAAAGGCAACGCAGGCTTTAAGAAATTTATAGAAAGTCTTTAAGATTAAAAAAAGAGGTGTTTTTTATTAAAAGGGTAATGCTTTCCTTGTTTAGCGAAAAAGAGCTAAAAAAAACAGAGGAATATTTCAAAAACGCAAAAGATGTTGTATTTTTTACATTAAATGACGAAAATGATGCTTTAAAATCCGAAAAAACGTTTTTTGTACACGAAAAATACGACTTTGTTTTTCACCTTGACGATTTTTCGCAAAAAAGCGAAGAATTAATCTGTTTTTGGACAGGTCACAACCATTTTCGCTACAAAAAAACATTTGACGAAATTTTTAAAGAAATAAAATTCACTTTGGAAACGTCATTTGAAATTGAAAAAAAATTTTTAATAGAATATCCCGATATTTCCTATTTAAATTCTTTAAAAAATGCAAAAGCCGTGGAAATCGAGCAAGCGTATTTAAAAGAAAACAAGGAAAAAATAAGAATAAGAAAAAGAGGAATAAACGGGAATTTCACCTACTACAAAACAATGAAAAAGAACGTGGACGGATTTAAAAAGGAAGAAACAGAAACACTTCTTTCAAAAGAAGAATACGACGAAAAAATGAGTACTAATCCCCCACTTTCAATTTCAAAAACAAGGTATTGCCTAAGCGAAAATCACACCTATTACGAAATTGACGTTTACCCCTTTTGGAAAGACAAGGCAACTTTGGAAATCGAGCTGAAAAGCGAGGACGAACCTTATGTTTTACCGAAAAACATAAAAGTGATAAAAGATGTTTCCGACGATAAATCCTACAGCAACAGAAGTCTTTCCAAAACGTATTCAAATAACCGAAAGGAAAAATAAAAAATATGAAAAAAATCAAAGTTATTTCCGCTCTTACCGCATTTGTCGCTTTAATGAGCACAAGTGCATTTGCGAGCGAACCTGAAATTTTAAAAACTGCAAAAAATGCTTACAACATTAAAACAAACGGCTCTTATCTTTCTTCAAGCAACTATCTTTACAACAACAATCTTTATGTTCCCTTAAGAGATGTTTGCGAAAGCTTGGGTGCGGAGGTAGGCTGGAACGAAGAAACAAGAACAATAACCGTAACAAACGGAAACGTAAAAACAGACAAATACAAAGGTGCTTACAACGAAGAAAGCCTTACAGTAAACACAACATTTAACATTAATGCTTACCAAAACACCGTAACATTAACAATAAACGGCAAAAACGTTGAAACCGACAACTTTATTTTGGACGGCAAAACTTACGTTCCCGCCTCAATTGTGGGACAGCTTGCTAGCCACTATTTTGTTGACAATTCTTCAAAATCCTTAAAGCTTTACAATTCCCTTTTTGTAAATGACGATGCTTACGCTTACGCAAACGGCGAAAGGCTTACAAAAGAAGATTTTTTGGATATTGCGGATTTTGTTTACAGCGGTAACGTTTCAAACGCCTTAAAAGACGGTTTTACATCTTTGGATAACTATTTCATTCAAAGCTATTCCGTTATAAAAACAGCAGAAAGCCTTAAAATCGATGTTTCCGACAAAACAATAGATGAATTTATGAAAAATACGGACATAACAAAAATTGTTTCCGAAAAAGCAAAGGACTACACAGACACGGCAAAAAAAAGCATTATGAAATATTTCTATGCTTACAACAGCCTTTATTCTCTTGATTTAAACAAGACTTTCAATCCAACGGAAGAAGAATTGAAAGAGTTTTACAAAACAATTAAATATTCTTCCGCACTTACAATAAAAGCACAGCATATCCTCATTGAAAAAGGCGACAACAACGAAGGCTTGGAAAAAATAAACGAGCTTTTGAAAAAAGCAAAAGAAAAAGATACCGATTTCACAGAACTTATGCTTGAAAACTCACAAGACCCAGGTTCAAAAAACCAACCTGAGGGATACATTTTCACAGAAGGCGAAATGGTAGACGAATTTTATCAAAACGCTCTCAACACACCGGTAGGAGAAATTTCCGATGTTTTTGAAAGCACATACGGTTATCACATTGTGAAAAAAATCGCACAATGGGACAACGGTATTCCCCTTGAAGAAGTAAAAGATGAAGTAATAAACGCATACAGCTCCGACAAACTTAACGATTTATTTATAAAAGGGCTTTCGGAAGCAGATGTATATTTCGACACACAAAAAGTTTACAACGATGTTTTGAAAGAAATATCAACAGATGAAGAAAAACAGTAAGGAGAAAGAAAAAATGGAAAACAAAAAATTAGTACAAGATATTACCTCAATGGACGAGGATTTTGCGAAATGGTATACGGATATTGTTAAAAAAGCGGATTTGATTGCATATTCTTCCGTTAAAGGTTGTATGATTATCCGTCCTTACGGATATGCAATTTGGGAAAATATCCAAAAGATTTTAGATAAAAAATTCAAAGATACAGGTCACGAAAACGTTTATATGCCAATGTTTATACCTGAAAGCTTACTCAACAAAGAAAAAGACCATGTTGAGGGCTTTGCTCCCGAAGTTGCATGGGTAACTCACGGAGGAAACGAAAAACTTGCGGAAAGACTTTGTGTTCGTCCCACAAGTGAAACCTTGTTCTGCGACCACTATGCAGACATAGTTGAATCTTACAGAGATTTGCCTAAAAAATACAATCAATGGTGCAGTGTTGTAAGATGGGAAAAAACAACAAGACCTTTCTTGCGTTCTTGCGAATTTTTGTGGCAGGAAGGACACACAGCTCACGCAACAGCCGAAGAAGCACAGGAAGAAACAATCAGAATGCTTAACGTTTACGCTGATTTTTGCGAAAAATATCTTGCTATACCGGTTGTAAAAGGTCAAAAAACAGACAAAGAAAAATTTGCTGGTGCAATTGCAACCTACACAATCGAAAGCCTTATGCATGACGGAAAAGCATTGCAATCGGGTACTTCCCACAACTTCGGCAACGGCTTTGCGCAAGCTTTCAATATTCAATACACAAACAAAGACAACAAGCTCGACTATGTTCACCAAACCTCTTGGGGTGTTTCCACAAGACTTATCGGTGCAATAATTATGGTTCACGGAGACAACGAAGGTCTTGTTCTTCCTCCCAATATCGCACCTATCCAAGTAGCCCTTATTCCTATTGCACAGCATAAAGATGGCGTTTTGGAAAAATGCAACGAAGTTAAAGAAATGCTTAAAGATTTCACTGTAAAATTGGACGATTCCGAAAAATCTCCCGGCTGGAAATTCTCGGAATATGAAATGAAAGGCGTACCTTTGAGAATTGAACTCGGACCTAAGGACATCGAAAAAAATCAAGCTGTTTTGGTAAGACGTGACACAAGAGAAAAAACAATTGTTTCTCTCGACAACATAAAAGAAGAAGTTCAAAACAAGCTTGACGAAATTCAAACAGCGCTTTACCAAAAAGCTAAAAAGCATCTTGACGAAACAACAAGCGTTGCAACAGATTACGAAGAATTTAAAAACATCGCACAGAACAAACCAGGCTTTATTAAAGCTATGTGGTGCGGAGATTTGGAATGCGAGCTTAAAATAAAAGAAGACACAACAGTTACAAGCCGTTGTATTCCTTTTGTTCAAGAAAACCTTTCCGATAAATGCGTATGTTGCGGAAAACCCGCAACAAAAATGCTCTATTGGGGAAAGGCATACTAAAATGAATTTATCTTTTGAACAAATAAAAAGCATTACAATAGGTGCAACAGAGATAAAAAAAGAAAATGGTGGGATTTGCTTCCACCGTTTTTCGGATAAAGAAGAAGGTATTTTTAAAGATAGCGAAAACATTTCACTTTTATATTCCCCATCGGGAGTAAAAATGCGTTTTAAAACAAACAGCGAAATCTTATTCATAAAAGGAAAGGCAGAACGTTCTTCTCCCGTTCGCTCATTTTATGCCATCGACATAAAAATTAACGGTGAATTTTTCGATTGCATTTCCAATTTTGACGAAAAAAGTTTAGAGCAAATTTATGCTGAAAAAGAATATGAGTTTTCAGACTTTGAAAAAGAATTTCAATTAAAAAAAGGCGAAAAAACAGTTGAAATTCTTTTGCCATACAGCGTTCAATTTACATTATACGAGTTAGGTCTTTCTGACGGTTCATTTATAGAGCCTGTAAAATATGAAAAAATTCTTATGGCTTACGGTGATTCCATAACACACGGTTATGATGCACTTCACCCATCTTGTAAATACGTTACACGTCTTTGCGATGCTTTAAATTTTGAAGAACACAACAAAGGTATAGGCGGTTTTTGTTTTTTCCCCGACCTTGTTAAAAACAAAGATGATATAACGCCTGACTGTATAACCGTTGCTTACGGAATAAACGATTTTTCCAATAAAAGCAAAGAAGATTTCAGAAGTGACTGTCATCACTTCTTTGAAAATTTGGTAAACAATTACGCAAATGTGCCGATTTTCGCACTTGCACCGATATGGGCAAGTCATGCAACAAAAAACGATGTTTTCGGAGAATTTTCGGACATTTCAAAAATTATAAAAGAAGAAACACAGAAATTTGAAAACATTACCTTTATCGATTGCTTCGATTTTGTACCAAAAAAATCGAAATATTTCGGTGACGGCAGACTTCACCCGAACGATGAGGGATTTTCACATTATTTTGAAAATTTATACAAAAAAATATAC
>CAYPIJ010000072.1:0-9371 GCA_964410755.1 uncultured Oscillospiraceae bacterium
ACGATGTTTGTACAATCTAAAAAATATCCTTGTGATCAATTAGATTGTACCAACATCTCTAATACCATAAGGGGATACACTCGACTTCGCCTAACGGCTTCGCTCGGTATAACGTGCATATAATCCAAAGGCTTCCCCTTGAGGGGAAGCTGTCACGCAGTGACTGATGAGGTGTAGCCATGTTAATGGCGTTATCGTTACGTAAAGATATTTTTTAGTTAGTTTTTGTATCAATAACGGTTGCCAATGGCAACCTACACCACACCCTGCTCACGTTGTTCGCTTTCCTCTTTTGTCATACCGACCAAGGGATTTGTCCGAACGGAGTGTATCTCTCGCTTTAATCTAAAAATGAAAATTATATTTAAAATCCGAGGGAGTTGTGCCTGTTGATTTCTTAAATTCGCTTGAAAAATGCTTTGGGTCATTATATCCGCATATATCCGCAATTTCATTAATCGAAAAATATCCCGTCAAAATTAAGGATTTTGCGTAATTAATTCTTTTTTCCAAAACATATTTTTTTGGTGAAATACCAAATTCCTCTTTAAATAACCGTCTGAAATGTGCCTCACTTATAAATGATTTTTTCGATGCTTCCACCAATGAAAATTCTTTTTTTAAATAATTTTTTTCAATATACAATATTGAATTTTGGATTTTTCTGTTTTTGCAAATGTTGTAATTGTCCCTGTAAAATTCCGCAAAAATTTTGCTTAAAACAGAGGAACAATCACTTTTGTAAGCTTTTTCCCTATTGTTCCACTTTGTTAGGATTTCCCTAAAAAGCTTACTGTATTTTTCGGGATTTTCGGGGATAAAACTTTCAATATCCGTTGAATTGTAATTAAAAGCTTTAAAATGCACAACAATCATAGTGTCTTTTTTTGATATGCGTTTGTATTTCACATTTGACGGAACAAAGCAAACGGAATTATCCGAAAGCTCAATTGTACTTTTTTCCGTTGATAAAACCGTATCGGCAAAATATCTAAAGGTAATTGCATCGAAATTACGGCTTGAATGCTCTTTTTGAAAAAACGCTTCTTGCGATATGTATACAACGTCCAAAATTTCAAATATTATATATTCTTGTTCAAAAATCAAACCAATCAACTCCTATTTCAAACTCATTTTATCAAATTTTGCTTAAAAAGTCAACCTTTTTGTTCGTTTTTTCGGTTTTTATTTGTTATTATTTGTGCTATAATTATGGCAAACAATAAAAATAAAGGAGTTCTTAAAAAATGAGTGACAGAAAAAAAGTATTAAGTTTATTTGAAGAACAAAAAGATTATTGGCAAGAAAGAGTAAAAAACGGCATTGAAGAAAACAGAAAGGGCTATTGCGAAATTGTTTTAAAAGACAGCGAGGGAAACGTTATCCCAAATGCAAAAATCAGCATTGAGCAAAAAAGCCACGAATTTAAGTTCGGTGCAAACCTTTTTATGCTTGACGAGCTTGAAACAAAGGAAAAAAACGACAAATATAAAGAGTCTTTTGCGGATGTGTTCAATATGGCAACTTTGCCCTTTTATTGGAACGCAACAGAACCCGAAAAAGGACATACAAGATATGCAAAGGACAGCGAAAAAATGTATCGCAGACCTCCCATTGATTTGTGCGTTGAATTTTGCGAAAAAAACAACATCGAACCCAGAGAACACGCCCTCGCTTACGATTCCTTTTATCCAACGTGGCTCTATGATGCAACAGTACCTGAAATAAAAGCAGCTTTTGAAAATCGTTGCAAAGAAATTTCCGAACGCTACAAAACAAAAATCCCCACAATTGAAGTAACAAACGAAATGAACTGGGGGCAAGGCTACGAAAGAACAGCATTCTATTCAGAACCCGACTTTGTGGAATGGAGCTTTAAAACAGCGGAAAAATATTTTCCGTCAAATCAGCTCTGCATAAATGAAGCCACAGACCTTTGGTGTGGAAATTGCCGTTTTACAGACAGATATTATTCCTACATAGAAGCAAATATGTTAAAAGGTGCAAGAATTGATGCAATCGGTATGCAATACCACTTATTCTGCAAAAAAGAGGATGAAGAAAAAGACGCTCAAAAGCTTTATAATCCAAAAAACATTTATATGCATTTGGATATGTATGCAAATTTGAATAAACCAATTCAAATTACCGAAATCACGATACCGTCATATTCTTGGGAACAAGAAGACGAAGAAATCCAGGCTGAAATTATTAAAAATCTTTATTCAATTTGGTTTTCACACAAAAATGTGGAGCAAATTGTATATTGGAATCTTGTTGATGGCTATGCTCACGTTTGGTCACCTGACGGAAAACCAAACGAAAAAATAATCGCAAATTCTCAAGGCAATATGACGTTGGGAGAAAATTACTATCACGGCGGACTTTTAAGATTCGATATGTCGCCAAAGCCTGCATATTACACCATAAAAAATCTTATTGAAAAAGAATGGCACACAGAAGAAATACTCAACACAAATGAAAACGGAAAAATCGCATTTAAAGGCTTTTTCGGAAAATATGACGTAACAATCGAAGTAGACGGCAAAAAAGTGCAAAAAGAAATCAACTTTTACAAAAAAGGCAAAAAAAGCTTTTGCGTTGAACTTTAAATAATTCACATAAAAAAACGGATAGTTCCCTGTCCGTTTTTTCTTATGCCACTAAAAAACCGAGAGATACACTCCGCTCAAGGCGGGAGGAGCTATTGCTGTTTGCACGTCATACCGAGTACGTCATTTCGACTAAAGGTGCATAGCACCTGCACGGAGAAATCCCCTGTGTATAACAACGATGTTAGCACAATCAAAAAAATATCCTTGTGTCCCAATCGGGCGGATAATATCCGCCCCTACAGGGATTGTTCATACATCGGTGTTATACGAATGGGATTTCTCCGCTCACTTCGTTCGGTCGAAATGACAACACAAACACGTGGGATTTCTCCATGCGGTTACGTTGCAACCTTAGTCGAAATGACGTTGGAAAAAGACGTATTCGAGCAATCCTACAATTTTATTAATCATATCCAAACAAAAAGAAAAATCAGCCCTGCGGCGAATGGCAGTCGCTTAGGAGGGGAGGGCGGTTGTTAGGGGCGACGGGGAAACAATGTGATAAAAGGTTCCCCACGCCCCTGACAAAAAAATTGCAATATAATGTGAAATTTAGTCAAAAAACATTGACATTTTCCCTCGAATATGGTAAAATTTTAACGAATGAAATTTTTTTGGAGGACTAACATTATGAAAATGATCTATGATGTTAATGACAAAATGAAACTTAGCCAATTAATTGTTTTCGCAATTCAACAATTATTGGCAATTATGACAGCAACACTTGTTGTTCCCGTTATTGTGGGTAACGGTATGGATTCAGCCGCCGCACTTTTCGGTGCAGGTATCGGCACACTTGTTTACATACTTTTCACAAAAAAGAAAAGCCCTGTTTTCTTGGGCTCGTCCTTTGCTTTTATCGGTTCGATGGCTGCCGCTTTCGCAGGTGCCGCTTCCGTTCAAGCAGGATATTTGGGACTTATAATCGGTGCTGTTTTTGCAGGCTTAGTTTACGTTATCATTGCGGCAGTAGTTAAAATTTCAGGCGTTGATTGGATAAACAAGCTTATGCCTGCGCAAGTTATCGGGCCGACAGTTGCAATAATCGGACTTTCTTTGGCAGGAAACGCAATTTCCGACATGACAAAGGGCAGTGTTACCAATGTTACCGCTTCTCCTCTCATAACGGTTCTTTGCGGTATCGTAACACTTCTTATTACCGTTGTTTGCTCAACTTACGGCAAAAAAATGGGTAAGCTTATCCCATTTATCTTCGGAATTTTGGGCGGATATGCTCTTTCGGGCATTTTCACAATTATCGGCTACAGTGCCAACATTGATGCTTTAAAAGTGCTTAACGTTGCACCTTTTACCGCTTTGGTAGAAAATGGAATTACTTTAAAAACCTTTCTTTCCGTTCCCAATTTTACATTTTTAACTGCATCAAAAGGTTTTGACGGAATTACAGCCTCATACATAGGCACGGTTGCGGTTGCATATATCCCCGTTGCATTCGTTGTATTTGCGGAGCATATTGCAGACCATAAAAACATTTCTTCAATCATCGAAAAAGACTTGCTTGTTGACCCCGGTCTCCACAGAACTCTTTTGGGAGACGGAATAGGCTCACTTATAGGTTCTATCTTCGGTGGTTGCCCCAACACAACATACGGTGAATCCATAGGTTGCGTTGCAATCACAAAAAACGCATCTGTCTACACCATTATAACGGCAGCGGTGCTTTCAATGGTAATTTCCTTTATTTCACCGTTTATCGCATTTGTAAATTCAATCCCATCTTGCGTAATGGGTGGAGTTTGTATGGCTCTTTACGGTTTTATTGCCGTTTCGGGTCTTAAAATGGTGCAAGATGTTGACCTTAACAAAAACAAAAATCTTTTTGTGGTTTCCACTATCCTCATTGCAGGTATAGGCGGTCTTACATTAAGCTTTGGAAAAATCACTCTTACTTCCATAGCTTGTGCCCTTATTTTGGGAATTATAGTAAATATCACAGTATCAAAAGCAGATAACGAATAAATAATAAATAATAAAAAACAGGAGGACTAATAATGAAAAACGTTACAATTTTTGACCATCCGCTAATTCAGCATAAAACAACAATTTTAAGAATGACTTCCACAACAAACAAGGAATTTCGTGAACTTGTGGAAGAAATAACAATGCTTATGTGCTTTGAAGCATTAAGAGATTTACCACTTACCGAAATTGAAGTTGAAACACCTATTAAAAAATCCGTTCAAAAAGTAATAAAAGGCAGAGACCTTGCAATTGTTCCCATTTTGAGAGCAGGCTTGGGAATGGTAAACGGACTTTTACAGCTCGTTCCCACAGCAAAAGTAGGCCACATTGGAATGTATCGTGACGAAGAAACATTACAACCACACGAATACTATTGCAAACTTCCGCCCGACATTGACGACAGACTTATCGTTGTTGTCGACCCAATGCTTGCAACAGGCGGTTCCGCAATCGATGCCATCGGACAAATTAAATCATACGGTGGAAAACACATTAAATTCTTGTGCTTAATTGCAGCACCTGAAGGTGTTGAAGCCCTTTCAAAGGCTCACCCCGATGTTGAAATATATTGCGCAAACATAGACGAACACTTAAACGAAAACGGCTATATCGTTCCGGGCTTGGGCGATGCGGGCGACAGAATTTTCGGCACAAAATAATAACATAAATAACGAAAAAACGGGGGTGCTTAAAACGCCCCGTTTTTTTATTGCTTAATTTTCTATTATTGTGGAAATGCTTCTGCATCAAAGCTAATTGTGCATTTACCGTCACCCATATTTTCCACTTCACCCAAATATAGCGTTGTCTCTACAGTTTTTGCAGGATCGTGAGTATATTTATAACGTGAATAGTCTGAGATGTTGTACACCCATTCTCCGAGTGCCTGATCCCAATAACCGTCATTTTCAGCCTTTACATACTCCGTTCCGTCGTCATAATTAGTATAATCGTCACCGATTGTAGCTTTTAAAGAACCCTCACCTGTAATTAGGCCTGTATTAATATATTTTGTTCCGCTTGTGTTAAGTGTACAGCTCTGTCCGACAGAAATCGTTCCGATATTATAAATTGCAAATCCGTTATTCATTATTTCCGCACCTGTGAAATTGCCTTTAATTTCTATACGTCCTTTATTTGTCAAAGGTCCGTAAATTTCCAAATTTGTAGAATTATGATTGGTTGTTGCAGTATTATTTACGCAAATTAAACCGCTTTCTTCCACGTTTACAGTTCCGTAAAGTTCCAAACGACCATAATATCTGTTTGCTTCAAGATTTGCTGTTCCGCTAATATTTATTTCATCATCATGGAAATAAATATAACCTGTTCCGCTGATTGTGCCGTTTAAATTCACAACATCAAAATTATTAACATGCAATGAAGAAGAATCCGTTGTCATTGTTGCACCTTTTTCAAGAGTAAACATTCCTTTTTCTTCTTTGCTGTAATTAGAGGTACGAATCGACAAGCCTGTGTTTTTCGTAACCGTTACATTAGCACCTGAATTCAATTTTATGTTTTTAGCGCTAATACCGGCAAGGAAAGTAGTTCCGGTATGATTTCCGTCGTAAGCAGTGGTAATCTTTCCGCCGTTTTCAACTATGAAGTCACCATTAGATAACCTAATATTAGCTACAGTTTTTCTGTCTTTATCTTCTTTCAAGGTAACTGTTGCACCGTTTGAAACCGTAAAGCTTGGGCAATCGGAAAAAGTAATACCTACATTTGTAGGAATTGTCAATGAACCTGAAAGTGTAATCGGTGAACTGTCTGAACAATGAATATAGTATTCTTTATCGTTGCTAACATTTTGCAATGCACTAAGAACCTCGTCCCAAGTTGCACAGTTAACATCTTCGTTTTTCAAGTTTGTACCAAGATACCAATTAATGTCAATAGCCTGTTCAACACCGTTTACTGTTACAAACACTACACCGTTTCCGGCTTTTTTCACCAAATCGTCAAAAGGATATGTAACAATTAAATTATCGCCCGATATTTCATAAGTACCGTTCCAATTATCGTTCCATTCATTTTCACCGTAATATTCACCTGTTGCACTTATTACATCGGAAGAACTGTAGGACTCTCCCTCAAAAGGCTTAAATACCAATTTAAAAGCATCATAGCGGGATAAATCATTTCCGATTCTGTATTCATCAAAGGAAACATAGTTATTTAAAACATATCCTTTTAATGCGTGACCGCTTAAACTGTTGTTAATATATCCAACAAAATCTTTAGTAGCATCCTCTTTATCTATCATATATAATTCAAATGTTCCGATACCACGGTTTACATTTGCAGTATATTTCATAGACACAGCACCGTCTGTTCCGTTTGCAACTTTTGCTTCAATTTCTTGAATTGCAATTATTGAACCCTCGGCATTAAGCCATTTATAGTAATAAGTATTGGCAGAAGGCACAATAACACCGTTTTCGTCCGTTACAACAACATCAAAACCAACACCTTCGGAAACAGTTGCGTCCAAAAATCCGTTTTCATCGTTAAATGCGGCTACTACTGATGCATTTGTTCCGACAAAATATTTTTTTGCACCTTCCGGCGGTGTAACGGTTACTTTTGCCTTAAGATTTTTCGGAAGATTTTCTTTATTTTCCGAATCTATGTTTATAAAACCGTTTTCACGTTCAACCGTAAATATTTCGGTAGATTCACTGAAAGTTACATTGATGTTTTCGGACGGGATTTTTTCGCCTGCAACCCAATTTGCATGAACTTCAAGATTTGTAATAATCGGTGTTCTTGTCATATCGTAATTCCAACCGCAGAACAAATAACCCGAACGTGATGGTGTGGGGATTTTGTCGGTAGGTGTGAAATCGCCGAATTTAACCACAACGGAACCGATACTGTTCACCTTGTTGTCGGCATCTTCTTCCATATTGTAAAAGCTTACTGTTCTGGGCGGAATATTTCCAATCCATATTGTACTTAAACCGTTTAATTCAAAACGAACATACTGAACATTGTCGATTGTAACAACTTTACCGGTAACAATTTCAGATTCACCCTTTTTGTTTTTATGACTTGCGGAAAAAGTATGCAATGTAAGGTCTGTATCTTCCGAAAGTCCCAATTGAGTAGCGGAAAGTGTAACCGTAACATCACCTACAGGGTGTACAGCTTTGTCGTTTATGCTAAGATTAACATCAACTGCAGTTGTGGTTACATCAGTCAAATTAGATGCTTCGACACTTGAATTGGCAACAATATCTTCTATAATTATTGTTTGAGCAGCCGAAACCTCTTCCTGGGGCTTTTGTGGTTTTTCAATTGATAATGTAATTGAAGAACCTGCATCAACGGATACAGAATTACCCTCATTGTCCAAAAACGTTGTATTTTCTACGTCTGTTAAAACAACGGGACTGCTGTCAACATCATTTCCCATAATATCATCTGCTGTAACTTGAGTTGTACTTTCAACTGTGCATTCAGCGGTAACGGTATCTTTATATGAACCGTTTCCTGTTATTTCAACTTTGATTTTTTTGCCCATATCAAAAGCTTTAACAGTATAGGTTTTGCCTGTTTCCGCAATTTTGTTGCCACCAACCGACCAAGAAATTGTTCCTGTAGCTTCTGCAGGTGTTGTTACCAATGTAAGAACATCGCCAACCTTTGCGGAAGTAACTGTAGCATTGTTTACTTGAAGTTCTGCCACTGTAATGGAAATTGTGGGAGGTGTATAACTTCCGCCACCACCGGAAGAAGTTCTTTTTATTGTGTATTCAACGCTCATTACTTCTTTTGAAACCACTCCGTCTTTAACGGCTATAGCTTTCAAAGTACAAGTTTTTGAAATTGAAATTTCTTTTTTATATTTATTACTTTTTTCGGTAGGTGTGCTTCCGTCGGTTGTGTAATAAATCACTGCATTCTCGGTAGTTGTTGTAAGAGCAACTTTTTGAGTTCCCCTGTATTCACCGGCTTTTTTCGATGCTGTAGGAGTTGCGGGAATTTCTGCTTTTACGTTTTCTTTAGCAACACCGTTATGTGACATAACCGCAATATCGCCTCTTGTGGCAGCTTCGCCCTTTTTGCCCTTTAAATTATCTGTAATACCCTTTTCTTTTGCAACTTTAAGATAAGCATCTGCCCAATCTTCCGAATCTGCTTCAATATCGTCAGCATATCCCAAAGCACAAACAATCATTTTTATCGCTTCTTCATATTTAACATCGTCTTCAGGACGGAATTTTCCGTTGCCGTCACCGTTTATAATGCCTTCCGCCACAGCAATGTTAATGTGACCGCTTGCCCAATGGTCTTTTGCAACATCGTCAAATATTGTTTCGCCTATTTCTTTTTCCGCATCAGCTTCTTTGTCAATAATTCTGCAAACAATCGCCGCCATTTCTGCTCTTGTTATGGTTTTTTCGGCACCATAAGTTCCGTTGGGATAACCTGAAATAATACCCAATTCTTCCAATTCCTTTACGGCTTGAAAATAGTAGTCAGTTGCTTTCATATCGGAAAATGAACTCGATTCGATTTCAGCCGCAAAAATATTCATAGGTGCAAGTGTCAAAATCATTGCAAGCACTAAAAATATACTTTTTAATTTTTTCATAATTAAAAACATCCTTTCATTGATGATAATTTGTTGCATTTCACAAATTTTTTGTTCGATTTAAAGCACATTCCTCCATTCCAACCTATTTTACAAAAAAATTGTCGGACACAACTCTCCGTTTATGTAAACTTTTATTTACATCAAATTTTTTGCAACATAATTTACAT
>CAYPIJ010000073.1:0-9225 GCA_964410755.1 uncultured Oscillospiraceae bacterium
TATAAAGAACCTAAAACAATACAGCTTAGTGATGTTGTTTTGAGAGGGTTGTTATCAAATAAAAAAGCAGACACTTTATATACCAATTCAATTGATTGGAAAGGTTACGCAATAGACGATAAAGCATACTGGAGTGATAGTTTACAGTATGACAACGGAAGAGTTTATTTGGCGGAAGATGTGCAGGAGTGCATTGCTACTGATTATGCCTATAACGGTGATTTAGTATATGAAAATGAAAATAATGATAATATATGCCAAGCTACTGTTGTGTTTAAAGCTAAAGTTTTAGGACAACCAAATGAAGATTATGTTGTAAATACCTGGTTTGGTGCTAAAACTTCCTTTGTTCCCTCCGATTATACAGTAGGCGAAGTCGCAATAGAATCACAAAGAAGTACGCATTTTAAAACTACTATAAATGATTTTTGGTCGATGGCACGGTATGACAAATATAAAAATCATTTTGGTACAGGTGGTGTTTCCGGTAGTTGGCGTGGTTTGTATGCGCATTCAGTATCAAAATCAGTAGCTACAACAAGGGATGAAATTGCAATATATATGAGAAACCTTTGGAATACACAGGAAGTACATTATATAATGCCACGCGATACAACAGAAAAAGACATAGGCGACACCAACGCAACCGCATTAAAGCAACTCTTATCTCAATCATTTTCAGGCACAACAATAATAGAAACCAACGGCTATATCAAAGCCGAATTTAAGTATAAGGAGTGATATTATGAAATATAAATTTATAAACGAATATCAAGTAGAAGAATGGAAAAAAGGTAATTTTATCGTATTTAACGGTAATATAATAACAAACCCAACAGAGGAAAGCTTGACAAAAGCTGGATATAAAGATATGACTGTTGAGGAAGAACCTGAATACGACAGAGTAACAGAGTATTTGCAACCGAAATATACTGACGGTGATGTGATTACTAAAAGTTGGGAAGTAAAAAGTAATATTCCGACAGAAGAATAATTTTAATGGGGAATAGCGATAAAGCCGTAGGAATGGTTACTTACGAATACAAAGACGATATTGATAAGGTTAACGGAGCTTATTGTGGCATCTTATGTTGACAACAAGCTTTTCAGCTTAACAAGTCACGTTGTTACCGGCAAAGGAACATATTTTACACACATCGACAATTCGGACGAAATAACCGAGGTAAAAGCGTTCTTGTGGTCTGGACTTGACACTTTAACACCAATGTGTGAAGCTAAAAACGTGAATACTGCTTACGGAATGTATGGACTTGAATAACAAAATGGGCGGATAAATTCCGCCCCTATGATTAATGAAAGGGGACAAAAAAATGGCACATAGTTGGATTGAAAATGCAAAAAAAGAGATACAAAAAGCAAAAGAAGAAAGAAACGCACAGTTAAACGGAAACACAAATACGAACACACCAACATATACCGAGCTTATCAGTAAAAGAACAGGAAAAAGTGTTGAGGAAATTGAAAAAGAAGCACAAAGAATACTTGAAAATGCGAAAAAATATGCAAAGGAACAGAAGAACACTCAAAAAAAGGTTACTCCGAAGACAAAAGAGAACGACAAAATAACAGCACAAAAAACAACTACGAAAAAAAGCGTATTTAAAGAAAACGGAATTAAAAATCCTTTGTCTCAAATAAGTGATACAAAAGTCGGAAAAACAATTAAAGAGAATAAAACAGGAAAAGCTTTATCCACAGATAACATAGATAATTTGCCCATTTCAAAGCAAAATAATTTCAGTTTGGGATATATGCCTGTTATAAAAAAAGAAACTACTGTTGAGGAAAATAATAGCATAAAAATAAATCCAAAAAGCAATTATGCTATTGATAAAACAATAAATGAAAACAGAACAAAATTTATAAATGATACTAAAACCAATGATTATGTTGGAAATATTTATAAATCTGCGGAGGAAACTGCCAAAAAATACGGATATGACCCGTATAACTTTAATTCTGAAAATCTTGTAGAATGGGCAAAGAAAAATAATTATACTGTAGGTTTGAGTGCAACAACAGGGGTTACTTTTACACCAAAATATGAGGGTGGCTTTTTGGGAATAGGCGGAAAAAAACTTGTTACAAAAGAACAGGAAAAAGCTTTTGAATTGTTAAAAAGTTTATCCGAAAGGAATAGTGCAAGACAAGATACAGAAAGAAATCCAAAGACAATGCAAGCAGTGAAAGTATTATCTGCTCCCGGAAGAAATGCTATGTCGGTTGTAGGAAATGTTTCCGATGCAATAAAAACAGCGACAAATAAAAAAATAAATCCATTATCAAAAACACATCGTGCCGATAATATTGCAAATGTTATACAAGAAACAAACAGCAATGCTGTAAATGAAAAATACGGTAAAGTTGGAAATGTTTTGTTTGACGCAGGTACAGGTTTTGCCGAGAATGCTCTTAACTTAGCTTTTGCTTCAGCTTTAGGCGGTGGTACTGCAACACCTGCCTTAGTATCGGGTTTAATGAGTTCAAACGTTATGGCAAACTCAATTGTTGAGGGAAAACAAAAGGGCTACAGTGACGGCAAGGCTTTGGCTATGGGACTTGCAAGCGGACTTATTGAGTATGCAACAGAAAAAGTAGGTCTTGACAATATAATGAAAGACCCTAAAACATTATTGGGGCAATTGGGAAAAAGCTTTATAGCCGAGGGTACAGAGGAAATGGCTTCCGACCTTTTGAATACGGCTTTGGATAATGCGGTAAACGGAAAAGACAGTGATTTCAACCAATCTGTACAGGAGTATAAAAATAAAGGTTATGATGACGCTTCTGCTTTGTGGGAAGCAATTTTCGATAAGACATGTGAGACATTGGAAAGCGGTCTTGTGGGCGGTCTTTCCGGTATGGGCTTTGGTGCTACCGATTACGCAATAAACCACAAAGCTTACAAATGTAGAAATGCTGTAAGTTCAACAAATGAAAAGAACATATCGAAATATTTTAAAAATGCAAGCTCGAGTGACAGTCAATTGCTTGCTACATATAACAGTCAGCTTGAAAGTATGGAAAAAAGAGGATTGAAAGATTCGGACAGTTACAAGAGTACTACGGACAAAAAGAACAAACTCCTTGAAAAAATGTTGAAAAATGAGGGCGTGGATATATACGAAAACGTTGATACAAACAGCACCGAGGAAAAAGAAAATGCAGTTGAAGAAAAAAAATCGGAAGCGAATATTGAAAATTCTAAAACTATACCATTGACAAATGAAACCGATAGTGGTAAAATTGAAAGTGAGGAAAATGTAGAAAACGTTGAAGAAAATAATGTTGTTTCAGAAACAGAAATTGAGGAAGAAAATCACCAGGAAAACGTACAGCCACAGGAAACAGAGGTTGAAACGGCACAAAAATACGGTTTTGACAACAGCTTTACTTTAAACAAAGACGGAAATATTGTATTATCTCAAAACAATATCGACTACAATAACCAAACAATGAGGTCGGGAAAGTTCAAGGTAGTGGGTCCCAATAAAACAACGGAAGAAGTAAACGGTTATGTTTACGGAAAATACGGCATAAGAAAATACAAAGGAAAATTTGAAGGTAAAGACGTATATGGAGTAACACACCTACCCTCTGGCTTTAACAGTGCAACATTTAATTCATTGATTGAAGCAAAGCAATTTATTATTGCACTTGACGAGGTAACGGAATATGTTCCCATTACGTACCAAAAAGAAACAACAGGAGTAAGCACGTTACAAAATGAATATATGAGCCAGCTTTCAAAAACCATAAAGGATTTGAAAGAAAAAGGCGATTACAAAAAAATCAACACATATCCACACAAGATAAAAGACGGAAAAGTGCCTTTTAAAACGAGAGCAGAGCTTATTGAATATATGAAAAACCGTGTTGGGGATAAGGTAAAGGTAAAATATCCGAAAAACGGCAGTGAAGATGTGAGAACGATAACATCGGTAAACAACGGTTCATATAAGACAACAAAGGTAGACGGAGACGTTGTAGCGGGATTTTTCCCCGAAAGCGAAAAAATAAAGATAACGGATACAGGCTTTTTGGCACTTGACGAAATGGGAAATACAAGATATGAGCTTGATTTTGTAAACGTTGAAGATGCACAACCTGTAAGCCAGCAGGAAACAAGGGAAACACCGACAGAAGCAAAAGAAACTGTTAAAGAGGTAACAGAAAACGTTACAGAAACAAACACAGAAGCTACAGCTGAAACTGTAAAGGCGAAACAAACACTGACAGATAATCATAAAAAGAAAGAGGTAAAGGAAAATGGCACTGACGAGAGTGGAATGCTTAATAAAGATGGTAAAGGACATAGCGAAGTACAAGCCCAAGAGCAAACAGAGGGAATGGGTGAGACTGTCGATACAGGACATACTGGACGACAAGGAAGACTTTCAACTGACACAAGAGGAAATAGAAATATTGAAACAAGAACAATCGAAGTACTTGTAGAAGCCGGATATACCTACGATTATGAAAACGGGGAAAACGGTATTGAAATTGTTTACGATACAGAAAACAAGAAAGAAAATAAAAAAGGAGCAAAAGAAGATGTACACGATAGAGTATTGGACACAGAAAGTGGAAGACACGTTGACGGAGCAGTATCCGAAAATTTACAGACAGAAGAAAAAAGAGGGAACGCTCAAAACGTGGATAGCGGAAATCGGGCAGTTAGCGATGAACAACTTCGAGAGAACGCACGAGCAACTGAAGACGACACGTCTTCCGCAGGACACTTGGAACACACAGAACCCGACACCGGCACAAATCTCAACGAACAATTACGAGAACGAGGTAATAGCGAGGGAAATGACGGAGGAGTACATAAAGTACCTGATAGAAAATTAAATAAAAATAACTATACCGTATCAAACGAAATTGACAATGTAAAGCCAAACCACGAAAAAAACCTTGAAGCAATAAGGCTTTTGAAAGAGCTTGAAAAAAGCGGAAAAAAGGCTACAAAGGAAGAAAAAGCAATATTGGCAGGTTATAAAGGTTGGGGCGGTTTGAAAGACAGCTTTTTCGGATATAAGAATACACAGCTTAAAAATTTGCTTACGGAAGAAGAATATAAAAACGCAAGAGCAAGTATTTTGAACGCTCATTATACTCCTACAAAAGTAATAGACGAAATGTATAAAGGTATAAAAGGATTAGGATTTAACGGTGGTAATATTTTAGAGCCGTCTATGGGTGTCGGTAACTTTTTCGGAAGAATGCCGTCTGCTATAAGTTCAAAATCTAATTTGTATGGTGTTGAGCTTGACAGTATAACGGGAAGAATTGCAAAACAACTTTACCCCGATGCCGATATTTCCATTATGCCTTTCCAAGATGTGAAATATCCCGACAATACTTTTGATTTGATAATGACAAATGTTCCTTTTTCAGAGGTTCGTTATGCTTATAAAAAGGGCAAATATACATTGCACGATTACTTTATTGTAAAATCATTGGATAAGCTTAAAGAAAACGGAATAGGAATGTTTATAACATCTTCGGGAACGTTAGACAAGCTTGATATGAGCGTAAGAAATGAAATATCAAGTAAGGCGGATGTTATAGCTTGTTACAGATTGCCGAATAATACATTTACAAAAAATGCAAATGCACAGGTAACAACAGATATTATAGTTTTGCAAAAAAGAGAGCAAGGAAACGCCCCGAAAGGTGAAAAAATCGAAAGTATCGGGAACTTAAACAGTATTCCTATCAATGAATACTATGTTAATCACCCCGAAAATGTTTTAGGTGAACTTACATATCAGAGCGGACCTTATGGGGAGCGTGTTCAAGTTGTATCAGACGGAACAGATATAGCAACAGCTTTAAACAAAGCTATGAAAAAGTTACCTAAAGATTTAATAGGCGGTAACGTTGATTTAAAACCGATTTCCGTTGAAATAGGCGAAAGCGAAAAATCACATTTTGTTTATGAAGACGGAAAAGCGTATTTCATAAATGCAGAAACAAAAGAACGTTCAAAACCTTACGGAGACAAAAGAACTCCTAAAATAAGAGATTACATTGCTTTGAAGAATGCTTATAATAAATTTTTGGATTATCACACTTCAACTTATCCATATACGGAAAGCGAGCTGAAGCAAGCAAGAGAAGAGCTTAACAATGTTTATGATAATTTCTTTAAGAATTATGGCGGATTGCAAGACACATTAAATAAATTTCTTGCAGGTGATAGTGACTACATCAGAATAACAGGTCTTGAAATATACGATACAAAAACAAAATCATATAAGAAAAGCGATATATTTACAAAAGATACCATAAGCTATAAAAAGCCCGAAAAATCGGATAATTCAACAGACGCACTTGCAGTATCAATAAATGAGACTGGTGGAATTGATTTTAAAAGAATGGAATCATTGACAGGTTTTTCAAAAGAAAAGATTGTAAATGATTTGGCTGATAAAATCATAGAAACACCGGACGGAAATTATGAACTTATAGATGTTTATTTGTCGGGAAATATCAGAGAAAAGCTGAAAAAAGCTCAAAATGTAAAAGGCTTTGAAAGAAATGTGGAGCTTTTAAAATCTGTTATGCCGAAAGATAAAACACCGGCACAGATTGTTCCGAAGCTGGGAGCACCGTGGGTTGATAAAGTGTACATACGAGATTTTATTATAGATATACTTGATTGTTACGGTAAGCCTACAGTAAATTTTGACAAAACACGTTGTGATTGGAGTGTAAGAGATATTAATGCTTCTTATCACAATATGAATGAAAAATACGGAACAAAAAGAGCGAATGCCGGAAAACTTATTGAAGCGACACTCAATAATAAATTTGCTTCCGTTTATGATAAAATTGACGATAAGCGTGTTTTGAACAGAGAAGAAACCGCAAATGCACGACAAAAACAGCTTGAAATCAGAGAAGCTTTTTCCAATTGGATTTTTAAAGATAAGGACAGACGAGACGCACTTACCAAAAAATACAATGAACTTTTCAATAGTCACCGCAATATGGACTATTCGGGACTTGCAAAGTATATTACTTTCCCAAATCTTTCTGACGGATTTAATTTAAGAAGCTACCAAAAAGAAGCTGTTGCAATGACTGTCTTCGGTGGTAATTCACTTCTTGCACACGGTGTAGGAACAGGTAAAACTTGTGAAATGATTGCTTCTGCAATGGAGCTTAAAAGAATGGGAATAGTTCATAAGTCTATGATGATTGTTCCAAAGGCAAAAGTAGGAGATTTCAGAACGGACATTTTAAAAACATATCCAAATGCAAAGGTATTGGCAGCTACCGAAAAAGATTTTGAAACAGAAAAAAGAAAAAAATTGTTTTCACAAATTGCCACAAATGATTGGGATATTGTAGTTATAGGTCATAGCTCTTTTGAAAAGATACCTTTAAACCCCAAAACAGAAGCGATGCAGGTGGAAGAAGAAATTGACGAGCTTGAAAATGTAATAAGAAGTACAAGGGAAGAAAACTCAAATATGAGAAAATCAGACGGACGTTTCTTGGCGGGATTGACAAAATCTTTGGAAGCACGCAGAGCAAAATTGAAAAGACTTCTTGATGTACCTAAAGATGACACTTTGACATTTGAGGAAATGGGTATTGACAGTATTTTTGTTGACGAAGCACACAATTTTAAAAATCTGCCATTTTATACAAAATTAAATGTGCCGGGAATAAAAAGCAGTGAAGCACAAAAAGCCACAGATTTAAAAATGAAATGTGACTATATAAGGGGCAAAAACGGTCGAATAGTTTTTGCTACAGCAACTCCTATAACAAATTCCGTAAGTGAAATGTATAATATGACAAGATATGTAAGACCCGAAATTTTTGAAGAAGCACAAATTTTTTCATTTGACGGTTGGGCTTCCAATTACGGTAACATTGAAGTAAAAGTAGAAATGTCACCGGACGGAAGAAACTTTAGAGCAAAGGAACGTTTTTCAAAATATGATAATGTTCAAGAAATGGTAGGTATGTTCAGAAGATATGCCTCGGTTCTGAAAACAAGTGATGTTGTAAAGGATTTACCAAAAGCAAAATATGTTGATGTTATTTCACCGTCTACCGAAATTCACGAAAAATATATATCGGATATTGTAAGAAGAATTAATAATATGTCAGGTGGAAAAGACGATAATATGCTTCTTGTCACTGATGACGGTAGAGCAATGGCAACAGATTTAAGACTTGTTATGTCACAGATTGAGGGATATAATGCACAACAGCTCGATTTACCGGGAAGCAGAATTAATAAAGCTGTTAATAATATTGTTTCTGAATATAAAAACAGTAACGAAACAAAAGGAACGCAGTTTGTTTTTCTTGATTACGGAATGAATGCAGACGGAAAACGATATTCTTTCAATCTTTATGATGATATAATAAACAAACTTGTGAAAAACGGAATACCGGAAAAGGAAATTGCAAAAATCGGTGATTATAAAACTTCTGCAAAAAAAGATAAGCTGTTTGCAAAAATGAATAACGGTGAAATAAGAGGTATACAAAGTATTGGAAGAAAAAGCATAAACGATTTTACGAGTGAGGACATAAAAAAGACAGAGAAGTTTGCAAGGCAGTATTACAATGAAATGGGAACAAAGTCGCCGTTTTTCAGAGCGTGGTTCGGTGACTGGCGAGCAAACGACAATACACAGGTAAAGGTAGCGAATGAAAAAGGCAATGCACGAGGTGTTGTTAAAAACATAGATACCGGTTGGGATATTCAGATTTCGGGAAAAGTATTTAATGAATCGAAACACACAGGTATTAAAAATCAAACAGCTTTACCATATCTTGATTATATCAATAGTATAGCCAAAAATTCCGTTTTGCTTGATACATATACAATTTCAAGTAAAAAAGCAAAGTCTGAAAATTCCGCTTTAATGCACAGCTTATATGCTATTGCAGACATGGGAAACGGACAAGAGCTTATAAAGCTTTTTGTTGAAGAACTTAACGATGTGAACAGTGATGGGACGATAAAAAGAGCGTATCAATTGCAGAATATAACAAGTCAGCAGTTGAAAAGTTCGGAGTTCAGGGAAACCCTTAGCTCTATCGTTCCAACTGCTGACACATATAGTATATCACAATTATTTGAATTTGTCAAGAGGTTTGATAAAAATTTTAACCCAAAAGAGACAAGTAAAGTAGTGAATGAGGACGGAAGCCCGAAAATTGTGTATC
>CAYPIJ010000074.1:0-8906 GCA_964410755.1 uncultured Oscillospiraceae bacterium
TATTTATTCTGTAAATTTTGAAAAAAAAGACGAAGATATTCTTTTGAAATGTGAGCTTGCGTGCGGAAATCAAAAAAATTTGAATCCGAACCTCATAAAAAAAGCTATGGAAAATCAAAACATTGAAATTAATTCATTTCTTCCTGTAAGATACGATGTTTTGGACGAAAATAACGAAGATTTCAGAAGATAAGTTAAAATAAATTGTAAAGGTGAATTTTTGTAATGAGAATTTTACTCGTTTCAATGAGAATGGATATAGGGGGAGCCGAGACACATATACTTGAGCTTGCCAAAGAACTTAAAAAAAGAGGTAATTTTGTTAAGGTGGCGTCTGAGGGCGGTGCTTTGGTAAGTGAACTTGAAAAATATAATATTGAACATATTACTGCACCACTTTCCTCAAAAAAACCGAAAGATATTTTTTTGTCGTATAAAACTTTGAGAAAATACATAAAAGCGGATAAATATGAAATTGTTCATTCTCATGGCAGAATACCAAATTTTATAATACATTTTTTAAGAAAAAAATATAATTTCGGATTTGTTACAACACTTCATTTTTCTTTCACAAAAACTAAATTCATTGAGCAATTTTCTCTTTGGGGGGAAAAAAGTCTTGCTGTTTCCGAGGATTTGCGTAGGCATCTTATAAAGAACAGCCACGTTAAGCCCAAGGACGTTGTAACTACCGTAAACGGAATTAACATAAAAGAATTTAATGAAGATAATGATGTTTCCTATTTATACAATGAATTTCCGTTGAAAAAAGACAGCAAAAAAATTGTTTGTGTTTGCAGAATGGAGCGTTCAAACTGTGAAAGTATGTTTGCACTTGTTTCTCAAGCGGAAAATATTAATAAATATTTGAAAAATGTTCAAATTATTCTTGTCGGTGACGGTGAAGCTTATGAGGAATTGAAAGAAAAGGCAAATGCTGTCAATAAAAAAACAAAAGAAAACACGGTTATTCTTATGGGAGCAAGGAAAGACGTTAATAACATTATTTCAATTTGTGATGTTTTTGTGGGGATTTCTCGTGCCGCATTGGAAGCTATGGCTGCAGGAAAAACTGTTGTTCTTACCGGTAGCTATGGACATCACGGGGTCCTTTTGGCAAAGGATTTTGAAAAAAATATGCTTACGAATTTTACTTGCAGAACATTGCCACAAATAACTCCAAAGGCTGTTTATAAGTCTGTTTGCGATGCGTATCTTATGAACGAAAAAGATAGAAAATACAATACAGGAAAAATAAAAGAGCTTGTAGAAGAACATTTTTCTTCGGAAAAAATGTGTGACGATGCCGAAAAAGTGTATAAAGAGCTTTTAACCGAAATAAAAAGCGGTGAAATTATACTTTCCGGTTATTACGGATTTTCAAACAGTGGTGATGATGCCATTTTGAAAATGATAATAAAAGCAATAAGAAGTCATAAGCCCGACATAGGAATTACAATTCTTTCAAATAAACCAAATGAAGCAAAAAAACTGTACGGAGTAAATTCCGTAAGCAGATGGAATATTTTTGCAATTTGTAAAGCTTTGAAAAATTCCTCACTTTTTATTTCAGGAGGGGGAAGCGTTATTCAAGATGTTACTTCAACGAAATCGCTTTACTATTATCTTATGCTTATTACTCTTGCAAAAAAATATAAAAATAAAGTTATGCTATACGCTAACGGAATTGGACCTGTAAATAAGGTTTCAAACAGAAAAAAAACAAGAGATGTTTTGAACAAAGTTGACGTTATTACTTTAAGAGAAGAAGACTCAAAGTCATTTTTGGAAGAATTGGGTGTGCTTATGCCGAAAGTTGAGGTTACTTGCGACCCTGCAATCGGTTTGGAAGATATTCCTACCGTGGAAGCGGAGGATTTGCTTTTCAGATATGATATTTTCAGAGAAAAATATATTTTAATTTCTTTAAGAGAATGGAAAACATCTGCATTTTTTGAAGAAGATTTGAAAAAATCCGTTTTGGAATTAAAAGAAAAATACGGTTTAAAAGCGGTGTTTGTTCCTTTGCAACACCCTCACGATGTGGAAATAAACAAAAGAATGGCTAAGCTTACAAATTCTATATGTATTGAAAGACGTATAAGTGCGGAAATGTTTATTGCGTTGGCAATGAAAAGTGAATTTTGCATCAGTATGCGTTTGCATGCAATAATTTATTCTTTTGTTGCGGGAGTTCCTGCTGTGGGAATTGCTTATGACCCGAAAATAGAAAGCGTAATGAAATATTTTGGCGAAGAAAATTATATCGGGATTTTTGAATTTACAAAACGCAGTTTTCTTGCAAAGGTGCAACGTGTTGTTGAAAAAAATGAATTATACAGAGAAGAAATTAAGTATCGATTGGAACAGTTGAAAGAAAAAAATAAGATTAATACGGAATATGTTTTAAAGTTGCTTGAGGGAAACAATGTTGATTAATATTGGAAAGATACTCTCTTCAAAATGCAATATTTGTAATAAGAAAACAGAATTTTTACAGGATATATGCGAAGAGTGCAAGGATAAATTGAAAAATTTTTCAAAGTGTAAACGTTGTCTTATATGCAACAGACCAATATTTGAGGATGACAGAGTTATTTGTCGTTTTTGCGAAAAAGTCAATCAAAAATTCGACCAAGCCATAGCAGCCTATAATTATGAAAATGAGTTTAAAATCGCTGTGAAAGGTTGTAAATTTGATTATGAATTTTTCAGAGTTAAGCTTTTTTCAAAAATACTTTTGGAGCAATTTGAAAAACTTAATGCAAAGTGCGATGTTATGATTCCGATTCCGACAAGTAACAAGCATATTTTAAAAAGAAGATATTGTGCTACCTTTGAAATTGCAAAGCTTATGAATAAAAAATTGAAATTAAAGCTTTATCCCAAAGCACTTGTAAAAATGAAAGATAAACAACAATCTTTTTTAAAATTGGAGCAAAGATACAGCAATGTAAAAAATGCTTTTGAGGTTGATGTGTTTTATCGTCAAAAAATTAAAGGTAAGAGTATTTTGCTTGTTGATGACGTTATAACAACCGGTGCCACTGCATCGGAATGTGCCGGACTTTTGAAAAGTTACGGTGCGAAAGAAGTGTATTTAACGGCACTTTTATACGGTGGAGGAAATTAGAAAAAGAAAGGAATGATTGAAAAATGGAATTTAACAGAGAATGGTTTAAATCACAAATACCGCTTATGGAAAAACTTTTATCCGAGCATAAATTGCCTTTTTGGGATGAACTTTCGGATATTGGTTTGTATATGGATCAAGTAATTTTACTTATGAATGAATATCTTTCCATTTATTCTTTTAACGATGCCGAAGCAAAAATCATTACCCCTTCAATAATAAATAACTATGTAAAAATGGGGATTATTCCACCGCCGGAAAAGAAAAAATATTCAAGAATTCATCTTGCATATCTTATTATGGTTTGCTCTTTAAAACAAAGTTTAAGCATTGCAACCATAAAGAAAATTATTCCTTGCGATATGCAGGTTGAAAAGGTTCAAAAGGTTTATGAAAGCTTTTTGGAAAACGAATATGCGGTTTTTAATTCACTTTTGGACGAATTAAGCTCGTCACTTTCACCTTTAATTGATGAAGAAAACGATAATGATGAATTTTATGGGCTTATAATGCAGTCAGCTCTTTCTTCCGCAGCTTTTAAAATGTTGACAGAAAAAATGACTTTGCAGCCCGAAGAAGAAACAGAAGTAAAAAATTAATGTATATTATATGAAAACACTTGACATAGTTGTCAAAATGTGGTAATATAGTATTAAATACTATATGGAGGTGTTATGCGATGGCATATACAATTGTAGCCGATACATCGGCAAATTTACCGGAAGAAATTATAGAAAAATATGATATAACAATGGTGGCATTAAGTTACTATATTAATGATGTTGAATACAAATGTTATGAAAAAGGGAAAAAGGCAGACTTGAAAGGCTTTTACGATAAGATGAGAGAAAAAGAAAATGTAAGAACGTCTCTTGCGTCGCCGGAAGCTTTTACAAAAGCATTTGAACCCATTTTAAAAAAAGGTGAAGATGTTCTTTGTGTAAATTTGTCAAGTGCGTTGAGTGGAACTTGTCAATCGGCAAAAATTGCCGCTGAAACATTGTTGGAAAAATATCCCGAAAGAAAAATTTTGGTTGTCGATTCCTTAGGTGCATCTTTGGGAATGGGACTTCTTGTTTTGCTTGCCGTTGAAAATAAAAACAAAGGTATGAGCATAGAAGAAAATTATGAATTTTTGGAAAATAATAAGCTGAAAATTGTTCATTGGTTTACTGTTGACGATTTGTTCTACTTAAAAAGAGGGGGAAGAATTAGCGCTTCTACCGCTATTGTAGGCAGTGTTTTGGGAATTAAACCTGTTATGCACGTAAACGATGAAGGCAAGCTTATTTCTTTGGGAAAAGTAAGAGGAAGAAAGAAATCAATCGATTTTCTTATAGATAAATACAAAGAAGATACTTGTGACAAAAAGACACATATTGTGGCAATTTCTCATGGTGATTGTCCTGAAGATGTGGAATATTTGGAAAAGGAAATAAGAAAAATCGCAGAGCCTGAAACACTTGTTATCAATTATGTTGATAGTGTAATCGGAGCACATTCCGGTCCCGGAACTTTGGCATTATTCTATATTTCCGAAAAAAGATAATTTACAATTCGGAGAAAAATTTAATTATGTATACTTTTGATATAGTAGTTCCGACTTTGTTCGGAGTTGAAGCGATTACCGCAAAAGAAATCGTGAAGCTTGGCTATGATATAAAAAACACCACCGACGGAAGAGTAACTTTCGTCGGTGATTTCGATGCTGTTGCAAGAGCAAACATCAACTTGAGAACAGGGGAAAGGGTTTTGATTAAAGTTGCTGATTTTAAAGCGGAAAACTTTGATGAACTTTTTGAAAAAACTTACGATATTGACTGGTCATCGTGGCTAGACCAAAATGCACATTTTCCTGTGAGCGGTTTTTCTTTGAGATCCAAATTGCACAGCGTTCCGACATGTCAGTCAATTATTAAAAAAGCTATTGTTAATTCTTTAAAAGATAAATATAAAACAGAATTTTTGCCCGAAAGGGGAATAACCTATAAAATAGAATTTTCTGTAATAAAAGATAATGTTACGCTTATGATTGATACCACGGGAACACCACTTTCAAAAAGAGGTTACAGAATTAAGCACAATGATGCACCTTTAAGGGAAAGCTTGGCGGCAGCAATTGCTATTTTAAGCCGTTTTTCCTATGACGGTGTTGTTGCAGACCCTTTTTGCGGTTCAGGTACATTTCCCATTGAATCTGCAATGATTGCAAAAAATATTGCACCCGGTGTAAACAGAGAATTTTCTTCAATGGATTTTCCTCAGATTTCAAAGAAAATATGGATGGACGCACTTGAAGAAGCAAGAGATTGTGAACGTCACGATACAAAGCTTAGAGTTTTTGCTTCCGACATTGATAAAATGTGTGCGGAAATAACTTTGGAAAATGCTAAAAATGCAGGAGTTTCCGACATAATAACGGTAACTCAAATGCCACTTTCCGAATTTTCAAGTAAAATTTCAGGTGGAACAATTTTGTGTAATCCGCCTTACGGTGAAAGAATGCTTGAAATTGAAGCTTGTGAAAGACTTTATAAACAGCTTGGAAATATTTATCGTAATTTGGATAATTGGAATTTATCCGCACTAACACCTGTTGAAACTTTTGAAAAGTTTTTTGGGAAAAATGCCGATAAAAAAAGAAAATTGTATAACGGAATGATTAAATGCTGTTTGTATCAATATTTTAAAGAACGTAATAGATAAAATTTATAAAAATCAAACAATAAACGGAGAAATGATATACTATGACAATTTTTGAAGATTTTACGATTGCTATTTCTCAACCATCACGGTATGGAGAGCTTTTGAAAAGAAAGAAAATTTTATATACGGCTTTTGTTTTTATACTTGTTCTTTTAACATCTTTGGCAAATGTTGTTTATCCGTCTGTAAATATGTTGAGAACAGCAAGGGAATATTACGATTTTAAAGTCCCTGATTTTAAAATTGAAGACGGAACGCTTTTTGCGAAAGATGATTTTTCTTTTGACTTTTCACCATTCCTTTTGAAAATGGACGATACCAAAGAGTTTACATCAAAAGACGCATCAGGTTACCAAACGGCAATTTTGCTTGGAAAAGAAAAAATACTTTTAAAAAGCAGTACCGGTGTTGTATCCTTTGAATATAAAGAAGCAGGAAACGATTTTAAATTTACAAAAAACGATGTTTACAACTATAAAGATATGATTATAATTTCTGTTGTTATTACGGATATAATATTATTTTTGTTTTCTTTTGCTATTTTCTTTTTGGGAGCGTTTTTTGTTCAAATGCTTACACGTTCATTTTTAAAAATGTTGAAATTGAAAATTTCAAGAGAAGAACACTTTAAGCTTTGCGTTTATTCAAGAGCAATGCCATCATTGCTTTCTGCGGTTTTGGTGCTTTTGGGCTTCGGTTTTCTTTATATTGCAAGCCTTATGGTGTCTGTGGTTTACATATACAGAGTATTTATAAATATGAAAGAAAATCAACAATTGCATACGGAAGAATAGGAGATGTTAATTATGTATAATACAGTCAAATTAAGTCCCGCATTCAAAGACTATCTTTGGGGCGGAACAAAGTTGAAAACTGATTTCAATAAAAATTCCAACCTTGAAAAGGTTGCGGAAAGTTGGGAACTTTCTACTCATAAAGACGGCGAAAGCGTTATTTGCGAGGGTGAATATAAAGGAAAAAAATTAAGTGAATTTATCGCACTTTCAAAAGAAGAAATATTGGGCAAAAATGCACTTTCTTTCGACTTTTTCCCGATTTTGATTAAATTTATTGATGCTTGCGACAGTCTTTCAATTCAAGTGCACCCTGACGATGATTATGCACTTAAAAATGAGGGCGAATACGGAAAAACAGAAATGTGGTATATTCTCGATTGTGATAAGGACGCATTCATATATTACGGTTTTAAAAAAGAAGTTACAAAAGGAGAGTACGAAAAGGCAATAAAAGAAAATACGCTTTTGGAAATTTTAAATAAAGTTGAAGTTAAAAAAGGTGATGTATTTTTCATAAAATCAGGCACTGTTCATGCAATAGGAAAGGGAAATGTAATTTGCGAAATACAGCAAAATTCCAATACAACCTATCGTGTTTACGATTACAACAGAAAAGATAAAGACGGAAATACAAGACCGCTTCACATTGAAAAAGCCCTTGCAACTTCCACTCTTACTCCGCCGGAAAATTTCACTTTGGGGGAAAGTAAGAAAATCGGAAATTGTACAAGAAGAATTCTTAGTGAGTGTAAGTATTTTAAAGCGGAAAAAATTGATTTTACTGGAGAACAAAAAATTGAACTTATCCCCGACAGATTCCATTCCGTAATAGTTTTAAACGGTAGCGGTGAATTAATTTCAAACGGAGAAAAATTTAACGTTAATAAAGGCGACAGCTTTTTCATTCCTGCAGGGCACAGTGATTTTACAATTGACGGAAATGTTGAAATAATGCTTTCCTACGTTTAAAGAGATTTGGAGATGAATTATCTTGAATATTCGTGAAATTGAAGAAAATAACGAAAAAACTCGTTTAAGTGAGTATGCTTTTTTAACTTGCAATTCAAAAGGGAGGCCCGAATTTGTGGAAGAAGACGACATCAGAACATGTTTTCAAAGAGATCGTGACAGAATTATTCACAGTAAGGAATTTCGTCGTTTAAAGCACAAAACACAGGTTTTTTCCAACTATGGCGATAACGACCATTTAAGAACACGCCTTATGCACACTTTGGAAGTAACACAGGTTTCTCGTACCATTGCAAGGGCTTTAAGGTTAAATGAAGATTTAACTGAAGCTATAGCTATGGGGCACGACATTGGACATTGTGCCTTTTCACATAGTGGTGAAAGGGTACTAAACGAACTTTTTGACGGCTTTCATCATAGTCAAAACAGTGCAAGACTTGCAACAAAGCTTAACCTTACTTATGAAGTTATACAGGGGATTAAAGCTCACAGCGATATGACTTTTTCGGATAAGAGCTTAACATTGGAAGCAAAAATTGTATGTTTTGGAGATAAAATTGCATATCTTAATTCCGATATGGACGACGGAATAAGAATGAAATTGATAAAGGAAACAGATATTCCAAAGGATATTTGCGAAGTTTTGGGCTACAGTGCAAAAGAGAGACTTGATACTATGGTTAGAGACATAATACACAACAGTATGGATAAGCCTGATATTAGTATGTCAGATGTTGTTTATGAAAAGTTTATTAAATTAAGAGAATATATGTTTAAAAACGTATATTTTGCCGACGAACTTTTGGAAAAAGAAAATTTTGTTAAGCGAATTTTAACCTTTATATATGAAGAAAAGGTTAAAGCAGGGGAATCGAAAGAAGAAATACTTGACTTTATGGCAGGTATGACAGACAGCTACGCTGTTGAATATTACAAATTTCTTCATTTTTACAATTAAGATTATTTTAAGTGGACGTAAGCTTATTACATCCACTTTTTTATTTTTACATTCTTGATTTTTTATATTTTAACGGTGTCATTCCGAAACGTTTTTTAAAAAGTGAAATAAAATGAGAATAGTCGGGAAAACCGCATTCTTCACAAACTTTTTGAATGGAATTGTCTGTATCCAACATTGATTTTGCTTTTGAAAGTCGTCTGCTTTCAACATATTTTGTCGGTGTTGTGTTAAGATTTGTTTTAAAAAGACGGTTGATTTTGCTTCTGCTGCAAAAAAATTTTTTCGATATGTAATTTACGGAACAGTCCTTTGAAAAATTATTATCTATATAATTTAAAAT
>CAYPIJ010000075.1:0-8818 GCA_964410755.1 uncultured Oscillospiraceae bacterium
TGTAATATATGCACTCCATTTACCGTCAGTGCAAGGAGAAATCCCCTCCGTATAATCGCTGACTTTTCGTTACCGTAGGGGCGGATAATATCCGCCCGATTGAAACAAAAAGATATTTTTTTGTTGTGCATTCATATTTGCTAAACACGTGGGATTTCTCCGTGCATTCGCTTACGCTCATTTAGTCGAAATGACAACCTAAGAAAAAAACGGGAGAAGCAGAGCCCCTCCCCTACGAATTGAAATGACGTGCAAAAGGCAATAAGGGAAAACTTACAATTATATTTTTGATAAAACTATTGACAAAATGGAAATTTTGGTATATAATAAAAGCAGATAAACAAGGTGAACCAAATGAGGTTAGCACTTAGTTTTTGGTTTTACCAATAACCGTGAGCTACCAACCGACGGTTATTCGGCTTTTAAATTAAAGATTATTATAAAGAGGATTGTAAGGATTAGTACTTTTACAATTCTTTTTATTTTGTTCTTCATAAGCTTCACCTCCCTTTTTTATATTTCGGGAGTGCTAACCGTCTTTTATGTACTTTGCTTATCTGCAAAAATTATTATAACATAATTATCTTATTTTGTCAATATTTGTATTTTAATTTTATATGTAATTGTGCGTGCCGTTGGTACTTAGTCGAAATAACGCAATCGGGCGGATAATATCCGCCCATACGGGGATTGTGCGAACATATTGGTTGTACGAATGGGATTTCTCCGCTCACTTCGTTCGGTCGAAATGACAATAAAAACAAGGGGGAGCGTTGCAACCTTAGTCGAAATGACACGGGCGGGAGGAAAAGGTGATTTTGTTGGTTATATAAAAGGGGGTTATGCATGAAAAATTATGAATATAATGTGAAAATTATTGACAAAGTTGGAATTTGGTTATATAATACCTAAAAAGGAAATGATTTTATGTTTGGATTTGTAAACGCAAACAGGGAAACCCTAAGCGAAGAAAATAAAAAAATATACAGTGCTTATTATTGCGGTCTTTGCCATTCCATAAAGGAAAGATACGGCGAAATAAGCCGTGTTACTTTAAATTACGACCTTACTTTTTTGGCAATATTTTTGTCGGCTGTGTTTTTGGAAAAGGAAGAAGAAAAAACGTCCCTTTGCGGACCTCACCCTTTGAAAAAACATACTTTTTTTAAAAGTGAAGTACTTGATTATTGTGCCGATATGAACATTTTAATGTCGTACTATAAGCTTTTGGACGATAAAAACGACGACAAAAATCCCTTTTCGGCAATGGGTGCGGAATTTTTGAAAAGAAAAATTGCGAAATATGGAAATAAATATGAAAAAAAGACAGAAAATATTAAAAAGTATTTGGACGAATTAAGCGAAAATGAAAAAAAGAATGTTCTTGTACCTGACATACCGGCGAAAATTTTCGGTAAAATTATGGGTGAACTTTTTTCATATAAGGAATGTGAAAAAACAGACGAGCTTTACCGTTTCGGCGAAGCTTTGGGAAAATTCATTTACATTGCGGACGCAAGTGTTGATTTGAAAAAAGATTTGAAGAAAAAAAGCTATAATCCTCTTATTCTTACGAAAAGCGAGGATTTTCCCGTAATTTTAAATATGCTTATGGGTGATTGCACAAACATTTACAAGAAGATGAACATAGAAAAAAACAAAGAAATAATAGACAATATTCTCTATTCGGGAATATGGACAAAGGTAAATTTACATAATTTGAAAAAACAGGAGAGAAAAAAATAAATGAACAAAGATCCATACAGTGTTCTTGGCGTTCCACGGGGAGCAAGTGAAGAAGAAATCACAAAAGCATACAGAAAGCTTGCAAAAAAATATCATCCCGATTTAAACCCCGGAGATAAGGTAGCTCAAGAAAAAATGAGTGAAATAAATGCCGCTTACGAGCAAATTAAAAACGGCAATACACAAACATATAATTCCTACGGCGGTTTTAGGGGGAATTACGGTGGACAAAGACAGTCGGACGGTTCTTATGACCCCTTTGACGTGGTTATTCACTATATAAGAACGGGCTACTATCGTGAAGCCTTGAATGTTTTAAATTCCATTAATCAAAAAAACGCAAAATGGTATTATTACAGTGCTTATGCCAACTATCACTTAAATAACAGAATAATTGCTTTGGAGCATGCTCGTATGGCGGTGAATATGGAGCCGTCAAACTATGAATATCAAGCACTTCTTGACAGCATTGAAAACGGTGCAAGAACTTATGAGCATCAAAGCTCGACCTATGTTCAGCCTTGTGGCGGAAGTAACTGCTGTTGGTGGTACTGCGTTATAAATATGTTTCTCAATTGCTTTTGCGGAAGGGGGTGCTGTTAGGTGAGTAAGATTAAAGAGTCTTTTTTAAGATTTATGCAAGGGCGTTACGGAGTTGATTCTTTTTATAAATTTTTACTGTGGACGTATGTTGCCATTGTTGTGGTGAATATTTTTGTGGGAAGTAAAATTCTTTACTTTTTATCGCTTTTTGTGTTTATATATATGTTTTACAGATTTTTTTCCAAAAACATATATAAAAGACAGGCTGAAAACATTAAATATTGGAATTTAAGGGAAAAGGTGAGAAAAGGTTTCAATTTGCAAAGAAACAAATGGAAATTCAGAAAAACTCACGTTTACAGAAAATGCCCACATTGTAAGGCGAATATTAAATTGCCGAAGAAAAAGGGCAAAGGAATTTGCAATTGCCCGAAATGCAAGAAAGATTTTGAAGTTAGGGTAAGATAAAAGAAGAAAATTGGCTGTGAAAAATGAAAGTTTTTTACGGCTCATTCTTTTTTTGGAAATTTTACGAAAAAATATTGACGTTTAATTAAAAAAGTAGTATAATGTATACGCAAAAAACTTAATGGAAAGGGATGCTTTTGTATTTATGAAAAACGCTTTGCTTATTGTTAATCCTTGTGCCGGAAAAATGAAGTCTAAAACCGCACTTTTTGATATTATTTCAACCCTTTGCGAAGCGGGATATACCGTTGTTACAAATGTTACGCAAAATCGTTGCCATGCAACAGAGCTTGCAAAAAACGCAGACAAAGAAAATATTGAGTTGGTTGTCTGTTGCGGTGGCGACGGAACGCTTAACGAGGTTATAACCGGGCTTATGTGTAGTGAAAAAAGTATTCCTTTGGGCTATATCCCCACGGGAAGCACAAACGACTTTGCCAACAGCGTGGGTATTCCCTCGGAACCTGAAAAGGCTGCTTTAAACGTTGTAAACGGCGAAGACAAACAAATTGACATCGGACTTTTTAACGAAAGATATTTCACCTATATTGCCTCATTCGGTGCTTTTACATCTGTTTCCTATACGGCACCGCAGTCCACAAAAAATGTTTTGGGACATTTGGCTTACGTTTTGGAGGGAATTAAGGATATAACGAGTATTCAAGCGAAAAAAGTTCGCTATTTTTCAAAAGAAAAAAACGGTGAGGGCGAATATATTTTCGGTTGTGTTGCAAATTCTCTTTCAATAGGCGGTATTTTAAAGCTTGACAGCAAGATTGTCAGTATGAATGACGGCTTGTTTGAGGTTTTGATGGTGAAAATGCCGAAAAATATCAACGATTTGCATAAGGCTGTTTGGGGACTTATAAATTCCGATTTTTCGGACGAAATTTTTGAGTTTTTCAAAACGGAAGAAATAACTTTCAATATGCCCGATGACACAGATTGGTCTTTGGACGGTGAATTTGCAAAGGGCGAAGAAGAGATAGTTGTGAAAAACATAAAAAATGCAATTGTTTTGAAAACAACGTGAGGAAAACTTTTCCACAGTTAAAAAGTTTTCCACATCAAAAATAAAGGTTTTTCGGTGAATTTTTGAAAACTTTTCAACATTTCCACAGGTTTTCCACAAAAAATAGGTGCTTTTGGCGTACTTTTCCACACTTTTTTTCGATTTTTCCACTTTTTTTGCGGAAAACTCCGAAAAACCCCTGTTTTTTGCCAAAAACAAAAAAATAATTAAGATTTTTAAGGAGAAAAAAATGAATAAATTTAAAATTTTTGATATGCATACCCATTCCGAAAGTTCCCACGATTCCGTGTGTCCCGTTTCGGAAATGAAAAAAAGTGCTTTGGAAAAAGGCTTTGACGGTTTTGCCGTTACCGATCATTGCGACGTTGAATATTTTGACACAATCGATTTGCACGGAGTGGCAAAAGGCACTCTTTTTGGTATTGAAAAAGCGAAAGATGATAAAATTAAAATTTTAAGAGGAATTGAAGTTGGGGAAGGTTTTTGGCACCCGGAAGTTACAAAAGAAATTTTGACTTCTTACGATTTTGACGTTGTAATAGGTTCTGTTCATGCGGTGAAATTTCCCGATTATGAAATGCCTTATTCACAAATAGATTTTTCAAAAATGGGAAAAGAGACAGCGGAAAAATATTTTGATAAGTATTTTGACGATATGCTTTATATGATTGAAAATTGCGATTTTGACATTTTGGGGCATTTAACCTGCCCGTTGCGATACATAAACGGAAAATTCGGCTTGGAAATCAAACTTGATATGTATTTGGAAAAAATAAAGGTGATTTTGGAAAAAATCATTGAAAAAGGAATTGCCCTTGAAGTAAATACTTCTTGTGTTTTTGAGGGAAGCGGTTACAATGAATTTTTGCCTGCAAGAGAAATTATCGAAATCTATAAAAAAATGGGCGGTGAGCTTATAACGGTAGGTTCCGACGCACATATTAAAGAAAATTGCGGAAATAATTTCGACAAAATTTTTGCTGTTTTGGAAGAAATCGGCTTTGAAAATGTTTATTACTACGAAAACAGAAAACCTGTTAAATGCTAAATAAAAATTATCCCCCGAAGAAAATTTTCGGGGGATTTTTACATTATAATTGAATTTCAATTTCCTTTGAAATTGTTGTTTCGTTAAAGAGGAGTACACCCTTTTCAAATTTAAAATCGGTGTCTTTTCCGTCTGTTTTTAATGATTTTATATGGTCTGAAAATTTAAGTCCCAAAGAAGAAAGCTTGATTTCTCCTTCAGCCAACGTTAAAGTAACTTTGCTTTTATCTATTTTAAATTTTCCCCATGCATTTTCAACGCTCCAAATACATGAAAATCCGTCTTTTTTGTAAGGATTGAAGCCCAAATGTCTTTTCGGAAGGTCAAATTCAAAACCGCTTAAAATCGGTAATAATGCATAGCTCGCCATAGAACGTGCATAGTTGCTTCCACATTCAAATTCATTCCAGGGATTACGTTTTTTGCCGTCAAATCTGTCTCTTATTGCTTTTACAACCTTGTTTCCGTCTTCAAATTTCCCTTTTGAAAAAAGAAGTCCAGCAAAAGAATATTCAAAGCCTGTCATAGTTTCTTCGCAGTAGGGAACGGGGATTTTCGGCTTTCTTACATAGCTTGGATAGTCGCAAATAACACTTCCGGATTCGTCATTTAAGGAGAATATTCTCCAGGGGTTGGCAAAATCGCCCATCACAGGCTTGTAGTTGTTTTCAATCATTGAGTTAAGTGCCGTTTCAACTTGATTTTTGTCGAATATATCGCCCAAACCGAGAATATCGGCGTGCCATTGCGCTAACATCTGGTCTATGGAAGAACCTTCGCCTATCTGATATTTTATTTCTTTTGTTTCTTCGTTCCAATATGTTTCGGAAGCGTTAAATTCGTCTGTTATGCCCTTGTCGTCCAAATTTATTTTTTGAATGAAATATTTTTCGTTGAAAAGGTTCTTTTTGGTCCATTTTTGACCTTTTAAAAATAAATCGTTATATTCTTCCGCTTTTTCTGTGTCGCCCAAAAATTCAGCCATTTCACTTGCACATTTTAAAGCGGTAAGATACATTCCTTCAAGCCAAGATGACGGTCCGAAAAGCTCCATATCCAAAGTGTGGTGTTGTCTGCCTTCCAAAACTCCGTCCTTGTTTAAATCCCATTTGTCGTAATTTTCTTTGCTCCAGGCATATTCCAAAACTTTTTTAATGGAGTTCCAGTTGCCTTTAAGCCATTCATTGTCGCCGGAAATTTTCCATTCTCTGTAGGATTTTATAACGGCACCCATTTGTCCGTCAACACAGGCACGCATTTCTGTTACACCACTACCCACAGGCAACATAAGTCTAAAGCCCATTCTTCCGTTTTCTTCCGTTGAATATTTAAACTCCAAATCTCTTACGGAACGCTCCAATTTCGGGAACAAAAAGCAAAGAGCGTAAGCATAGTTCCAAACGTGTTGGCATGTTCCCTCGCAAGAGCCTTCTTTTTCGTGAACACCTTCCCAGCCGTAGAAAGAACCGTCTTCAAGTCTTAAAACCGTGGGAGATTTCAAAACGGCCAAATTTGCGTTTATTGCTTCCAAAACAGGTTGAGGAAGTGTGGTTGAATGGATAATATTTTTAAATTTTAAAGTACGCTCGTAAAGGTTGTCCCAATTTTTCAAGGAATATTCCGCAGTTTTTTCGGAATTTTCAAACAATATGGCATAGTAGTTTTTCCACGATTTGTCCTTTTCCGCATTTTTGGAAAAATCGGTCCAATAGTTGTGATTGTTCGGTATGTTCCACGACAACACAAAACGAATTTTTTTGGTTTCTTTGGGGTTGATTTTAAGTATTCCTGCCAAAGTTCCCGTTCCGCCATTGCCGTCATTTTCGTAATTTCTGTCTTTCAAAGCACTGTTGGCCGAAAAATCATTCCAATATGTAACAATTTCGTCCATCCATGCGCCTCTGTACCAATATGTTTGAATGGCAGTGCTTTCGCAGTCAGTTGCAACAGTCATATCACCGTATGAAATATTGTTTTTGTCCTCATTACTTATCAATTTCAAAAAGCTGATATTACCGTCTTTTTCATTTTCGTTGTGGGAATTTTTAAAAGGATTATGCAAAGACATTCCGACTTGATATTCAATTTCTTCATCGGTAGTGTTTTTTACTTCAATTTCAAAAAATGCTCCCGGTATGCTTGAATTGTCCTCGTCGTTTGGAATGAAAGGGTTAAAAGCAGTCATTTTTACTTCTGCGGGAAATTTTTCATCCCAAAGTTTAAGTTCTGCTATCGGAAATTCACCGTTAAATTCCGAGTTTTTGAAATGGGGAAATCCTGCCATTGTCATTCTGTCGGGTCCGAATCCGTAGCCGTGATATGTGGATTGCTGATATTGACCCATATAGCTTCCTTTTAAATCGCCGTTTAAAATATAGGTTTTGGTGTTGCCGTCTTTTGTTGTTGCCTTAATTGCAAAATGTGTGTATCCGTTTGAACTTCCTTTTGAAGGGCGGTTGAAGATTTCCCAGTCAATAAGTCTTCCGTTACCGGAAAATCCAATACTGCCGGAACCTATTCCTCCTAAAGGAAATGAAATTTCGTTGGTATATTCGCCTTTGTATATCATAGTTGGTTTCCTTATAAGATGATTTTTTAAAGTTACTGTTATTATAGCAATAAAATTTTAAAATGTCAATACTTTTTAACCGATATTTTCGATTTATTTAAAACTAAAAAAGCACAAAATATATTGACTAATTTTCAAAAATGTTGTATAATTATATTAATAAAAATGATTGGAGATTTTAAAAAATGATAAAAGATACACAATACGGTTGCGAAAAGCACATTTTTGAATACAAAGGACGCAGAGTTACCGTTCTATTGCCACAAGATAAGGACATTGACAATAAATGGGTTTGGAAAGCGGAATTTTTCGGTGCTTTCGATTACGTTGAACAGGCACTTTTAAAAGACGGCTGGTATATTGTTCATTATAATGTTGAAAATATGTACGGTTGCGATGAATCGATAAAGCTTATGAAAAAGTTTCGTGATTACATTGTAAAGCAATATGCACTTTCCAAAAAAGCCGCAATATTCGGTTTTTCAAGAGGTGGCTTGTATACGGTAAATTACGCACTTACCTATCCGAAAGATGTAGGGCTTTTATACCTCGATGCACCTGTTTTGGACTTAAAAAGCTGGCCTGCAGGCTACGGTGACGGAGAGGGAGCGCCCGAATGTTGGGAAGAATGTAAAAAGTGGTATAATTTAACGGAAGAGACTGCAAAGGATTTTAATAAAAATCCGATTGATAGGGCTGAAGAACTTATAAAAACCAAAATTCCTCTTATTCTCGTTTGCGGTGACAGTGACACCGTTGTACCTTTTTCGGAAAACGGCGAAAAATTGGCTGAAAAATATGAAGAAAACGGAGTTTTGAAATTTAAGCTTATTGTTAAAAACGGTGTTGGTCATCACCCCCATAGCCTTGAAAATCCTAAGGAAATAACAGATTTTATTAAAGCAAATATCTTTGAATAACAATAATTTGTACAAAAAGGGCTGATTTTATAAAATCAGTCTTTTTTTCATTTGTCATTCCAACCGTAGGGGGAAGGGCTCTGCTCCTCCCGAAATGTTGTATCAATGCCTATTACCGAGATATAAAGAATATCTTAACGCAATTCTTTTGTTAAGAGAATGGGGTAACCTTTCCGAACGGCTTCCCCTATCTCTTAACAATCTCAATCCCCTTCTCACCGACTACTCAATCGCCGTAGGGCTGATATTTCTTTGTGTTTGAAAACGATGTTGGCACCACAACCTTAGTCGAAATGACATTAAAAAATGGCAATTTTTATATCATGAAAATGCACAAAAATATATAATTAAAATTGTTGAAAACACACATCGGTTTTTGAGTGAAAATTTTAAAAAATGCAATTCGCCCCATTTAAACGCCATTTCGTGACACTTTTATTGACAATTTGAAAAAAACAAGTTATAATACTACAAAAATTAAAACATGAAAT
>CAYPIJ010000076.1:0-8798 GCA_964410755.1 uncultured Oscillospiraceae bacterium
TATTATAACAGTTAGTTTAAACTAACCACAAAAAGAACATAAACAACTATATATAAAAGGAGCAATAAAAAATGAATATAGTAATAGTCGGTGGTCATGATTGTATGCACTGCGAATATAAAAAAATTTGTAAAAAATACGGTTGCAAATGCAAGGTTTTCACCCAATGTCCCGCAAATTTCCAAAACCAAATCGGAAATCCCGAAATGATCGTTGTGTTTACAAAAACGGTGGCACACAAAATGCTGAAATCGGCTTGCAAACAAGCCCAAAGAACGGGAACAAAAATCGAATATGTAAATTCGTCCAGCGCAAACGCACTTTCCACCGCTTTGGATAACCATTTCCAAACCGCATAAAAAAAGAGGACAAAGTCCCCTTTTTTATAAATTATTAATTTCTTTTGCGGCATTTATGACATCTTCTTTCGTATTATGATAACCGAAAGATATTCTAAGTGCCGTATCCTGCCTTTTTTGAGGCAAACCGAAATTCGCCAAAACTCTATTGCGTTCCCCTTTTTTCTGGGAGCAAGCAGAACCGGAAGAAACATATATTCCTTTCATTTCAAGCTTATGAAGAGCAATTTCCGACCTTATGGGAACGGAAATATTCACAATGTTGGGAATATTGTTTTTTGAATTAACAAGTATTTTTTCACTAAGATTTTCAAGAAAAACCTTATTTAATTCCGCTATTTTTTCATTGAAATTTCCCTGTTCGTTAAGCTTTACACCAAGAGCAAAGCCATAAATATTATGTACACTTTCCGTTTGGGAAAACAACCCTTTTTCTTGTCCGCCACCAACATAAAGGGGGTCCACAAAAAGCCCCGATTTTACATAAAGTGCACCAATTCCTTTCGGACCGCCTATTTTATGTGCCGCCAAAGTTATCATATCGGCACCGAAATCTCTAACTCTTATGGGCATTTTCATATAAGCCTGAACACAATCGCTGTGAATAACGGTTTTCAAGTTTTTTGAATTAACGATATTTCTTATTTTTTTAATGTCGAAAATCGTTCCCGTTTCGTTATTAACCGCCATAACGCTTATAAGTGCAGTATTATCGTCAAGATTTTTTTCAATGAAATCATAATCTATGTCATCATTTAAAATCGGAATTTCCAAAACTTCATAATTAAGATTTTTAAGTTCCTTTATCGTGTTGTAAACGCCGGGGTGTTCAACGCAAGAAATCATAACCTTTTTTCCTGCTCGTTTATTTCTTTTTAAATACCCCAAAATCGCCGTATTGTTTGCCAAAGTTCCGCTGGGGGCAAAATATATTTCACTTTCCTTTGCACCGATGGATTTTGCAATAATCTCTCTTGCTTCAAAAACAAGATTTTCGGCTTTCATTCCCAAATTGTGAAGGGAAGACGGATTGCCGTAATCGTTTTTCAAAATGTCATACATTTTGTCGGCAACTTCTTCCATAACAGGTTCTGTCGCCGCATTGTCAAGATATATAATTTTATTTTCCATAATATCAATCTCCTTACAGATTATTATATCACAATGTTACAATTTCTGTCAATAGTCTTAAAGGATAAAATAAAAAATTGCATATCCGTCTTCACATTTTACACCGTATTTTTTATTGTGGAAATCCATTATGGCTTTAACAATGGAAAGACCGAGACCGTTGCCCTTACTGTTTGCGTCCTTGTAAAAACTTGTCCATATTTTTTTGTCATCAAGCTTGCTTGTAGTCTTGTTTTTCGTTTCAAAAAGTATTCCGTCCTCTGTAGATTTTAAAGTTACATAAACTTTATCGTCATTTTCAACGTGATATATTGCGTTGGAAATGTAATTTGACATAACTCTTTCAATCATAAGCATATCGGCGGAAACAACAAGCTTATCTTCAACGTCGGCAACAATGGTTATGTTTTCCTTTTGGGCAATAATGCTGTAGGTTTCCAAAACGTCCTCCACAACCTCTGTTATGTTGAAGTTTTCAATGTTTAAAACATCGTTACCGGATTCAAATTGTGCCAACATAAGCATTTCTTTTACAATTTCGCTCATTTTTTGAGTTTCGTCATAAATAACATCGTAATAATACTCTCTGTCTTCTTCTTCCGTTATGATTTTGTCTTTAAGCATTTCGCAATAGGAAGAAATAACGGCAATTGGAGTTTTAAGCTCATGAGATGCGTTTTGCAAAAATTCCTGACGCATTTGCTCGTTACGTTCCTTTTGAGTAATATCGTTTTTCAAAATGGTGTTTGCTCTGTAAAGCTGAACTATGTTTTCGGAAAGCTTATCCGACATAACATTAAGTGAATTACCCAATTTATCAATGTCGCTTTCACCTTTCGGCACATATTTTTTTGAAAAATCCATATTTGCAATCCTGTCGGAAATATCCACAAGCTCGTTTATGGGGTCGGAAACTCCTTTACTTATAAAATATGCACACAGGGAGCTTAAAAACGCCATAATAATGCTTAAAAACAGGATAAATTCCTTGTAAATATCAACACTTCGGAGCATTGACAAAACGGGTTTTATAAGAAAAACGAGGTGTTTGTCCGTAATTCTTCCTACCAAAACAAGCATATTCCCCGTTTGCTGGCTTTCAAAATTTTTCACAGCATAATCGGAATTTTCGGGAATATCCACAACGTCGTATATTTGCATAAGCACTTTTTTAAGTGTGTTTATATCCGCACTTTCCATAGCATAGGAATTTGTATAAAATTCTCTGAAATTTTCGTCACAAACCACCATATTGATGTCGGCATTCGATGCAAGAGAATAAAGCTCTCTTATAACGTCCTCACTTTCCGACCCCACAAGCCTTTTTACTTCGGTATATGTAGAAACAAATTGGGCTTTCTGCCTGTAAAAATAATATTTTTGCAAAAACACGGTAGAGCCCGAAAGCATAATAAAGAGAATTAGGAAAATTCCCAACATAAAAGACAAAGTTAGTCGGTATCTGAAAGATTTATTTTTTGTAATAATTCTCATTTTTTATGCTTCCTATTCTTCCGGAACTTCAAATTTATAACCAACACTTCTCACAGTTTGAATGTAGCTTCCGCACTCCAAAAGCTTTGCACGTAATTTTTTTATGTGGGTGTCAATAGTTCTCACATCACCGTAATAGTCATAATTCCAAACGTTATTCAAAATGTCGTCTCTCGACAAAACAAGACCCTTGTTTGTGATAAGGTAGCCCAAAAGTTCAAATTCTTTGTTTGTAAGCTCGATTTTTTCTCCGTCAACTTTAACCTCATAAGTGCTTCTGTCGTAGGAAATTTTTCCAATTTCAACAGCTTCCGTCAAAACGGAGCTTCTTCTTAAAAGTGCGTTTACTCTGGCAAGAAGAATTTTAAGGTTAAACGGCTTTGAAACATATTCATCGGCACAAAGCTCATAACCTTTCAAAACGTCGTATTCTTCAGCTTTTGCCGTAAGCATAACAACAGGGACATCGGAAATACGTCTTAATTCTTTAAGTGCCGTATAGCCGTCCATAACAGGCATCATAACGTCAAGAATTACAAGGTCGATTTTTTCACAGTAGAAAATATCAAGTGCCTCTTCACCGTTCTTAGCCAATTTTATATTAAAATTATTTTTCACAAAAAAGTCGAAAAGTACCTTTCTGATTCTTTCTTCGTCGTCAACAACGAGAATTGTACATTTGTTCATTTTTATTCCTCCTTATATTTTAAAACAATGATTTTACCAATATTTTTGAAATTTCCGCTTTTGTAACGTTGGAAAGCGGTTTTAAAGAATTGTCGGAATAGCCGTTTACCATTCCTTTTTCATAAAGTGCATCAATATAATTAACAGCCCAATCGGGAATTTCGTCTCTGTCGGAAAATTCGCATTTACTGTTTGGGCAGACTTTTAAAATTCTTCCCACAGTAGTAAAAATCTCCGCTCTTGAAATATAGCTGTCGGGCATAAAATACACACCGTCATTCATTTTGCTTCCGTTTATAATTCCCTCGCCCACAACCGCTTTAACGTAAGGCAACGCCCAATCGGGAATTTTTTCGTTATCTTTAAAGGAAAGTTTAATGTTTTCGTAATTTGAAACGTCCAAATTCAAAGATTTTGCAAGCATAACAGCCATTTGTGTTCTCGTAACGTAATTAAGCGGTTTGAAATACATTTTTCCGTCACTTAATTTTTCTCCCGTTACAACCTTGTTTTCATAAAGCGTTTCGATGTAGCTTTGTGCCCAATTACCGTCAATATCGCATAAATCCGTAGGCGTTTTCACAGTTATTTCAATTGTTTTTTCACTTTCTCCCGCCTTTACGGTTACATTGCATTTTCCGCCTTTCAAACCCTCAAAAACACCGTTTTCGGAAATTTTCCCCACGTCGTTTGAAACACTCCACTTGTAGTCCTCTTGCCAAGCAACAAGATTTTTGTTGTTGGAATAGCAATATGCGTCAAAATCTATGGTTTCACCTTTTTTTAGTGTTATTTTATCGGAAACCGCTTTTTTGTTCACGTCTGTAATCTCAATTTTATCGGGACTTTTCACAACATTTACAACCGATTCCCCTTTTGCGTTTCCGCTAACCATTGTAAGCCTTTGCATTCCGTCACCTTTTGCAAAAACCTCACCTTGGGAAGAAACTGTGGACTCACCGTCAACCGAAAATTCCACATTTTCCGCACTCATGGGATAATATCCGCTGTCAGCGCCCTTAATTTCAAGTGTCGCCTTGCTTCCGCTTAAAATATTAAGCTGATAGGGATAGGCAAAAATATGGGCAAGCTCACCTGTTTTTTGTGCGGTATTTTCAAAAAATATATAGGTTGCATCGTTTCTCAAAGCCTTATCGGAAGGTGAATTTATAAGGGCAAAATCCTCCGTTCCACCGTATATGCCACTTATCGTTGTTGAACCGCCACCGTCAAGATTTAAAACATCGGTACAACCAAGCTCTTTCATTCTTGTAACAAGGGTCGGAAGTCGAACACCGTAGCTGTGACCGCTTTGTCTGCCGTCAATTGTGTAAAATACAGCTATTCCCGACTCTGTAACACCTACCGCGGTTCTGGGGGCGGCAGTTCCGCTCATATCTCCCACTTGTTCGCCGTTTTTCATAATTTGCCCGGCACTTGAGGCAAGAATATGTGTTGCATTATACCATTTTTCGTTGTTTGCCGAAAAAGTAAATTCTACCTCGTCGCCAATTGCAAAATTATCAAGGCCAAGCTTCAAATCCCTGTTTGCCTCATCGCTTACCGCCAAGACAAGTTGATTTTCAACTAAACTTTTTTCTGTTTCAATATCTTTTTCAACATTTGTTACAGTTGCTTTCAAAGTAGTACCAAGTTCCGGACTCCCCTCCGAAATCTCAAAAGTAACATAGCTTGCCTTACATTTTGGCGTGATTTTGGTGTAATAATTGCTGTCATAAAGGTAATAATTCCACCTTTGAAGATATTTGTTATAATATGGCAAATACATCTGCAAATCGCCTTTTTGCAAGGTAATATTCAGCTGATAATCGTCTATAAAAGCAGAACCGTCAGCGCTAAAGCCTATTGCAGGCATAACAGAGCCATCATCTGTTATTATTTTTTTGTCTATAACAACCTGCCCCAAAGGAACGCCTGTTTGCATGGAAAAGAAATCTCCGTTTATTCCCCCAACGGGATTTCTCCCTTTTTCTTTCAAATAGTTATACACAGTATTTATATTGCTACCGCCATACACATATTTTCCCAAAGTAACAACGGGCTTAACCGTGCTGTTGGGAACATATTCGAAAAAATGTTCGGTTTGCATTCCCACACCGTTTTGATCGCTTAAAAATCTGTTTTCAAAAAGTGTAAGCCCCTCACCAATATTATATTTGTAGGAATAAATATTGTTGCTTCCCAAAACGGAAGCATAGGCACATTGCGTTAAAAGCACGCAAAAAAGCAAAAAACTAACTATTTTTTTCTTCAAAATATCACCCTTTCTTTTTTTCTTTTTTTCAATTCGCTATTATTATGGTGTTGTACTGTTATTTCGCCTAAAGGAACGCCTTTATACGTGACTGCACGAAGAAATCCCCCTTGTTTATCCGATATGTTCGCATAATCACCGTAGGGAATGACAACTCGGCACTCCATTCCTAAAGCAATAAAGCAAAACAAAACCACAATTAATATTTACATTCTACTCTTCAAAAGTCTAAAAACCTGTTCGGCAGTATCTCTTAAATTTTTATAAGCATTTTTTGAATCCATTGCCGTTTCCAAAGAACAAGGGGCTTTCAAAATCGGAAAAAATGCATCTATACCACATTCATTGCACATTCCTGCATCATCTGTAACACAACCGGAAAATGCAATAACGGTTTTATTATATTTTTTTGCTGTTTTTGCAATACCGACAGGGGCTTTCCCCATATTGGTCTGTCCGTCCAATCTGCCTTCCCCCGTAACAACAATGTCGGCTTTTTCAATATGTTTTTCAAGTTCTGTTTCTCTTATAACCAAATCTATTCCCGATTGCAAGCTTGCGTTTAAATACGCCATAAGAGCAAAGCCCATTCCACCTGCTGCGCCTGTTCCGTATGCATTTTCATCTGCATGAGGAATAACTTTTTTTGTAAGTTCACCGTAATTTTTTAACCACAAGTCCATTTCCTTTATCATTTCAGGCGTAGCACCTTTTTGAGGACCGTAAACCACACTGCAACCTTTTTCTCCGCAAAGAACATTTTTTACGTCACAAGCAACTTCAAATTTGCACTCTTTAAGCTCTTTCATTGCATTATCCGTTTTTATTTCAAAAAGCTTTTCAAGTCCTTTTGCCCCCAAAGAAATTTGATTTCCGTCTTTATCCAAAAATTCAAAACCTAAAGCTTGAAGCATACCGACACCACCGTCATTCGTGGCACTTCCGCCTATTCCGACAATAAAATTCCGACACCCTTTTGAAATTGCATCCCCAATAAGCTCGCCAACACCGTAAGTAGTGGTATTCAATGGGTTACGTTCCTCAGGTTTTATAAGTGTTATTCCCGCAGTTGCCGACATTTCGATTATTGCGGTTTTTGTTTTTTGAACAATACCATATTTTGCTTTAATTTTTTTCCCCAACGGATTACAAGCTTCTATTTCTTCAAGGCTTCCGTTTACCGCCGAAATAATGCTTTCAACAGTTCCCTCACCACCGTCCGCAATGGGAATTGTAGTTACGCACACGTCATCAAAAACCTTTTTTATTCCATCTTTTACGGCATTTTCGGCTTGAAACGTGCTTAAGCTTCCTTTAAAGGAATCCATAGCAACAACAACTTTTTTCATTTCACACCTCTTAATTTTCTTTATTTATGCTTTCCACAACATAATTTTCAAACTTTCTTTGCATATCCAAAGTCAAATCACAGTGACCTCTTCCGTCAACAATATCAAAGGTAATATTATGCTTTTTGTCTTGCATTTCCTTAACAAACTTTTCGGAATGAGCCGAAATATTTACTGCCATATCCTTATTGCAATGAAAAATATGATATTCGATTTTCGGCATTTTATCCGCAATATGTAACGGAGATATACTCTTTAAAGCTTCTTCGAGCGTTCCGCTTTCGTTAAATATTGCACTGTACAAAGTTCTGGGCAAATCCTTACGCTCGGTAAAATGGTATGCAACATCACACACCGGGCAATTTGCAACGCAAGATACAATATTGTGTTTGGAATAAACTGTATAAACAAGCGCTGACTGTCCGCCCATACTTCCACCAATTGACACAAGCGGAATGTTTTTATTCAAATTATATTTTTCAATCAAAACATCAACAATTTCATCTGTATATGCAACTGCCTGTTTATTCATCCACGCCCACGGATTATTATAAGGCACAACATACAACAATCCATTTTCACCGTAAAACTCCCCCTCTTTTGTTTCGCTATCATACATAAGCATTGTGCCAAGTCCGAAAAACGAAACCACAATTCCTTTTATTGGCAGTTTACAAACGTTATTGTTTACATAAGCGAAACTTCTTATGTTTTCAAAATTCATTATCTTTTCCATTTTTATTCTTTTTTTACATAATTTCAACCATTATTGCCATTCCCTGTCAAGTCGACCGTAGTGGCGGATATTATCCGCTCAAAAAACAAGAGATACACTCCACTCGGACTTACGTCCTCGGTCGGTATGACAAAAAAGTAAACGGCACCGCCTTTGTTTCATTGTCATTTCGACTAAGTGCCAACAGCACGCATGGAGAAATCTCATGTGTTAAGGTCGTCATTTCGAGCGTAGCTGAGAAATCTCCTTTGTATAATAGAGATGTTTGCATAATCACCGTAGGGAATGACAACTCGGCACTCCGTTTCTTATAATTCAAAATCGAGGCAACTTCTATGCACGGTATATGGACGAACATAAGTATCCGCAACAGCAACATGAAATGGATTTTTTGAATAATTTTTAAGAGCTTCTTCACTTTCAAAGGTTGAATCCAACATCAAGTCCGCCGTTGACGTGAAAAGTCCGCAAATATTTACTTTAATTTCCAAAAGACCGGGGATTTTCCCCATAAGCCCCTCTAAATTTGTTTTTATATCCGCCTTTATTTTTACTTTTTCACAGTCTGTCAACTTTTCGTCCAATACCCAAAGTATAACGTGTTTAACCATCTTTTCATTCTCCTCTATCTTTTTTCTTGCTTATTTTTTCAACAACTTATGATAATAATATATGGGAACAGCACTCCAACCGTGGCAAAGGCTTCCCGCATTTTCAAAGGCTTCACCGCCCTCAATTGTTTCCCATGCCGTTGTGGAATTTTTGTC
>CAYPIJ010000077.1:0-8786 GCA_964410755.1 uncultured Oscillospiraceae bacterium
TATAATTATTTTTTAAATTTTTTACTTTTTTATAAGTCCGATTGATTTAAAATCAACTCTTTGATTAAGCACCAAATCGTTATCATACCCGGCAACAACATCTGTTCTTCTTTTCCAGTCGAACTCATCTCTGTATGTTTTGCCGTAATCGTCATTAAGTGTGAAATCTCCGTTTTCACCGTCTTTGAATATTCTGTAATCGCCGTATCTTATTGAATTGTTGTAATACATCCATTCGGGACGGAAATCGTTCTTATATGTTTCATAAAGATAAGGATATTTTTTTCTGTAAACTTCTGATGTTATATCAACTCCGTGCAAATCGTTTTCATCGGTTGTATGAACACGTATCATGGAAAGTTCATCTTTATGCATTTTAATATAAGCATTACTCATATTATCGGGTTTTACTCCCGGTACACAATCGATAACAAAATTATCGTGAAACGAGAGAAATCCTCCGCAAGTATGGTGAATTATACCAAAGCCACCACCCTTTATGTTGTAGAAGAAATTTTTGCAAACTTCATTGTAAATTGCCCAATCGTCCAAATAGATTGCACAAACTCCCATTGTGGGGTGCGGATTTGAAAGGTCGTGAATGTAGTTTTCTCTGAAAACGTTACCAACCTCGCTCATATCTCTGCCCATATAGATTGCACCCGAGTCAGATGTTTCGGTTACAACTCTATAAATATTGTTTTTTTCAATCAAATGGTCATTACCGTGAAGATTGATTGCAATAGATGTTAAATCGTGCATTTCACAATGCTGAATTTTGTTTCCCACGCCATGAATATGAACGGCACATCTATATGTTTTATCAAGACGATTTAAATTGTAAAATTCGCAATTGTAAACAGTATTGTTTGCGGGAATAAGTTTCTTTCTGTTTCCTCCGCCCAATATGATACCGCCCTCGCCTGTATCGTATATTTTACAATTTTCAATTCTGTGATTTGTTCCTCCATTGCAATCCCATGCGGCAAATTCATAGATATGCTCGTGCCATGAGCCCGGTTCTCTTGAAATCGGCTTTTGAACGGGAACTCCGTCCGCTCTTTGACCGTGATAGGTTGAAAGTCCGTGAGGTTGAGGTTCTGCACCTTGCCCTACTTGAACGGCAAGCATACCTAAATTGTGGAATATACAATCGGAAATTGTAACGCTGTCTCCACCTTCTATGTAAACACCCGAATTTCTTGTGTTTTCAAAGGTTATTCCCTCAATTTTTATGTTTTCGCTGTTTTCTACGGCTATCATAACCTTATCCAAAACAGAAAACTGTATTGTTTTTATTTCACCTTTCGGAATAAAATAAAGTTTTTTGTTTTTAACGTCTGTATAATATTCGCCCTCGTCAGTCAATTCTTCAAAAAGGTTTACTATATACCAGCCACCGCATTCACCGTATCTAAAGCTAAAAATATGCGGTTGAGATGTCGTAACTGTTTGATTTTCTTTATCGAAAGATTTTATCTTTATGCAGTCATCTGCCCATGTATGAGTGGGATAACCGCTCAAATATGCATCGGGAGCATCTACCCATTTTGAAAAACGTTCACTGTTCAATTTCAAAACAGCACATCTTTGGTCGTATTCCTCGTTTGTAACCCAGCTTCCACCGTCGATTATATCTTCTTTTTCATAGTAAATCATACCTTTTTTTGGGTATCTTGCCACCGTGTATGCTTCACCGTTTATAAAAAGCTCATTCGGAGAATTTACATAAGCTCTTCTGAAGCCTCTGTTACCGTATTCCCCCAACTCAATATTGTATGGTGACAAATCGATGTATTTTATTTTTCCGTCATAATCTTTGACATCTTCGTTTTTTAACAATATACCACCGTCAAATATAACATTGCCTATGCCTTTTAAAGTAATATTTTTTTTGCCGATAATTTCCATTGTTTCGTTAATGAAATATCTGCCTTCGGGTATTTCAAGAACATCTCCGTCTTTAAGTGAATTGATTTTTTCTATAATATCCATTTTCTTTCTCCTTACTGTATCAAAATGTTTTTTTGAGAAATGATAGGTAACTTAGTATCTGTATCAACAATAACAAATTGCGGATTGACACCATAGTGAATTTTCACATACGCTTTACCTTTTATATTCCTTTTTGTAAATATCGATATTACATTATTATGGATCTCATATTTTTCAATATCGTTTTTACCAGTTTCATCTTCAACCATTATAGGAAGATTTTTTGCTAAAACATAACTTGCAAACAAACTTTTCTCAACATTTTTAAATTGAAGTGTAAAACTGTTTTTTGATGTTTTTTCCGATTTTTCAAATTCCGGAGCTCTGTATTTTTTCTTGCCATAGATACAATCCAACGCATATTTTACACACCTGTACGCCAACTCTGAATTTGAACTGACGGAATTATGTATATGATCGGACAAATTTCTCATATCAACTGTCGGAATAACATATATGTTATCGTGTTTTTGAGCTATTTCTCTTTGAACATTCCTTATATTTTCATAGCCCAATTCACCTTTTTCTCCATTGGGTTCTTCCGAAAGTCTCTTGTTGAGTTGAAAAGTTATTATAGGAAGTGTATCGTCACAAAAATGAGTTCTCATAGTCTCTGCAAAGCTCATAAAAAGTTCTTCGTAGTTTTCATAAGCGTTGATAGCCGCTTCTTCACAACCTTGATACCAAAGAATTGCCTTTATTCCCTTTATTTTTTCTTTTTTTATTCTTTCAGCATAAACACCACCATCAACCCAAGTAGTTACGGGAGAACCACCAACAGCTCTCGAAATAAGCCCAACAGGGTATCCTAACTTTTGAGATAATATCTTACCATAACTTAAAAACATACTGTGACATCCGTTTCCGCCCAATGGCTGTGTGGCAACATTCCATTTTCCTTTGCTGTAAGAGCGAACATTCATATCCGGTTTTTCATAATATGGTCCCGTTGCTGTTCCTTGCGCATTGCTTTGACCTGCAATTAAAAATATGTCACCGACACCTATATGGTCTGCTACACTTGTTGCCCACCATTCCGTTTCAGTGTTTCCATCGAAAAAAACAAGTTTCTTTTGAAGCTGATATGGGCCTCCTACAGGTATGTCTTTCAAAACACATTTGAAAACATCACTGTTTCTATCTGATTTTACCCAGTCGCAAAGTGCTTCGCCTGTAGTTTCTTCAACACATCTTATTTTTACTCCCGAAAAAATTTCGGAAAATTTTCTTTCAGCCTCCAAATTTGGTTTTTTCAACCAGCTTTCTTCATTCAACTTTAAAAATATTTCTATATCGGCTTTTCCGTTTTTTTGTTGAAAAACTTCCCAATCCGATATATTCAAACTTTCAAACATTTTTATAATTCCTCCAAATTATATCATTAACCTTTTACGCTACCTACAACCAAGCCTTCTGCAAAATATTTTTGGAAGAATGGGAATATAACCATCATAGGTCCTGCAGCAATAATTGCTGTTGCATATTTCAATGTTTCCTTAGGCATATCCTTTCCGACAAGAGATTCAATTGCAGTACCTTGCATTTGAGTTATATAATCGGCTTCATTAATAATTCTTTGCAACAAATATTGAAGTGAATAGAGATTGGAATTTCTTATATAGAGAAGTGATGTGTTCCAATCGTTCCATTTTGCGAGCAATGTTGTAAAGGCTATACAAGCAATAATCGGAGTTGAAAGCGGGAGTATAATTTGGAAATATATTCTATATTCGCTTGCACCGTCAAGCTTTGATGCTTCCACAAGTTCAACCGGTAATCCCTGGAAAAATGTTTTGAAAAGAATTACGTTCCAAGCCGACATAAGTGATGGGAAGATATAAATCAAAAAACTGTTGCCCAAATGTAAATACTGTGTGTTCAAAATGTATGAGGGAACAAGTCCGCCACCGAAAAACATTGTTATCATAAGGAAAACAGTAAGCTGTTTTTTTCTTGTATAACTTCTTCTGGAAAGAGGATAAGCCATCAAGGTTTGAACAAAAATGCTCAAAAATGTTCCCAATACGGAATAAGCAATAGTTACCTTATATGAGTTCACAATCTGTGTAGGATTTTGAAATGCCATTTTATATGCATCCAAGCTCCAAGCATTCGGAATAAGTTTATATCCGTCAGTCGCAATTGATGCTTCCGAAGAAAAACTTATTGAAAGCATAAGTAAAATCGGGTATATATATGTTAAGCTTACCAAAACAAGCAAAATATGTAAAATTACCGTTCCGACTGTTATTTTTTTCTTTCTGTTCATTGTACTGCCTCCTTAAAACATACTCTTTTCTTCGTCTATTTTTTTGATTACCGCATTGCTTATAAAAAGCAAGATAACACCGGTTACGGATTGGAACAAGCCGATAGCCGTTGTACGTCCCATACTTGTAGCTTCCTGCAATGCTCTGAACACATAGGTGTTGAATATATCCGTTGTGGGATAAAGAAGACCTATATTTCTCGGAATTTGGTAGAACAATCCGAAATCGCCTTGCATAGCATGACCTACACCCATAATAATTTTCAAGCATAAAAGAGATGAAAGCTCGGGAACAATAATATGCATTATTTGTTGACGTTTGTTTGCACCGGTATATATATGTTAAGCTTACCAAAACAAGCAAAATATGTAAAATTACCGTTCCGACTGTTATTTTTTTCTTTCTGTTCATTGTACTGCCTCCTTAAAACATACTCTTTTCTTCGTCTATTTTTTTGATTACCGCATTGCTTATAAAAAGCAAGATAACACCGGTTACGGATTGGAACAAGCCGATAGCCGTTGTACGTCCCATACTTGTAGCTTCCTGCAATGCTCTGAACACATAGGTGTTGAATATATCCGTTGTGGGATAAAGAAGACCTATATTTCTCGGAATTTGGTAGAACAATCCGAAATCGCCTTGCATAGCATGACCTACACCCATAATAATTTTCAAGCATAAAAGAGATGAAAGCTCGGGAACAATAATATGCATTATTTGTTGACGTTTGTTTGCACCGTCTATTGTTGCGGCTTCAAACAAGCTTGCATCTATTCCTACAATAGTTGCATAGTAAAGCAAGCTACCGTAACCGACACCCATCCAAATACGTACAACAGTAAGAATTGCGGGCCAATATTTCGGGTCGGCATACCAATCGGGTCCCTGTCCGCCAAAGGCTGCAATCAAGCTGTTTAAAACACCGTCTGTCGGTGAAAGAAATATGTAAACAATGTAGGAAACCAAAACAACCGACATAAATGTTGGTAAAATTGAAGTTGTTTGGTAATATTTAAGTGCGCCCTTATTTTTTACGTTGTAACAAAGGATTGCAAATGCCATGGCAACGAAGTTATCTACAAACAAAAACCAAAATGCATACAAAACTGTGTTTCGCATAAGCATTCCGAAATCGTTTGACATAAAGAAAAATTTGAAGTTATCAAAACCGCACCAGGGACTTTTGAAAATTCCGAGATTCGGATTAAAGGTTTTAAATGCAATGATAATTCCAATCATGGGAAGATAGCAAAAAACCAATGTTAAGATTATACCTGGTAAAGTCATAATGTCAAGTGCTATCTTATCACGATTTTTCTCTTTTGAGAATGATTGTGTTTTAAGTTTGTTCATAATAGTTTTTTCTCCTTAACTTTTTTGTATTTTTAAAATTATTTTCGTAAATTCATTTCGCTTGCTTTCTATTTTTATGTCAAGCTTTTCACCGTAGATAAGTTTAAGCCGACGAAATACGTTCTTCATTCCGATATTTTCTTCAGTAAAGCTTTCGTTTTCACTTTCTCTTAAAATCTTGTCGGCGGATTCTTTTTCTATTCCGATACCGTTGTCAAAAATACTTATTACAAAATTATTTTCTTCTTTTGTACAACTTATTTTCAGAATATTTTTTTCTTTTGAAAATCCGTGAAATACGGAATTTTCCACAAAAGGCTGCAAACACATTTTCACAATTTTTTCTTCTTCCAGCCCTTCTTGTAAATAAAGAACAGATTCAAAATCACCGTATCTGACTTTCATAAATTCTATATAATCTCTTATGAAATCAAATTCTTCTTTAACATTTACAAAAACTTTATCGGCAACATAGTTATAACCTATTATTTTTGAAAGTTTGCAAAGCATATCGGAAGTTTGGCTTCCGTATCCGAACTCTTTTTTCAATCTGTAGTTGACAGCGTTTAAGCTGTTGTTGAAAAAATGAGGACTGATTTGTGCTTGCAATGCTCGAATACTAATCTTGTTGTACTCGTCTATTCTGTTTTCAATTTCTTTTCGCAAATTTTTGTTATCGTCAACTATGGAAATAACTTTATCCGTTATATACTTAATTTCATTGTCTTTAAGTCCCACCGGTTTTTTGTTTTTATCCAAAAGTTCGGTGAGCCAAATTATGTAACCAACATTGTCTTTTGATATAACGTAAGCCATTATTATAATGAAAACAATTATCGAAAGCAGAATTATTGCCATAAACATATATGCATTTCTCATTTGCATTTTATAATCGTGCATATCGATAGCAACAATGTATTCAAGTTCTTTATAATAGTCGGAAGATTTTGTGGTGTAAAATGTATCATCAACAACATTTTCCGATTTATCAAAGATAATTTTCCCTTCAGAATCATCAGAAGTTGAGCGATATATTATATCTTTATTCTTAGCTATGTAAAAAACAGAGTCAACATTAGCAATATCTTTTAACGCTTTTGTTATAGACACAGAATCAACCTCAATAATAACTATACCGCCTGTCAAAGGGTCTCTTTTGAAAAAAACGTAAGATATTATCGTATTGTTGTTGGATCTTTGAAATTCAATTTGATAGTCACCTTTCATTGTATCAAGCTTATCAATCCAATTGATTTCCTTTTTTCTTTGTTCGTTAAGAATTCCTTCAAAATTGTAAATTTCTTTTATATTGGGCTTATAAATATAAACACCTTTAAAATCAAGATTTACATTGGAATAAGTTAACAAAGAATTTTTTACGTTTTCACCGCATTCTTCATCCCTGTTTACAAAAAAGATTCTTATATCTTCATTTGAAAATACATTAACGGCAAGATATTCCATATCTCTAAATAAATTTTCGGCCGTTATCATAATTTTTTGGGATTCGATTTGTCCGTTTGTCACTGCTTCCTTTTTTATGGAGTTTATAAAAATAATGTGTGCTATAGATATGGGAATTGCCACAGCAAGCAAAAAAGCCAAAAGACTTTTTGTGAAATTTCTTATTATAATGCTGTTTATTCCATATTTGTCCGCATAACCGTAAAGCTTATTTTTCATTATGATTCACCTCGATGTCAATGTAAAGACTTCACGTAATCACCTACGGTAACACCGTAAAACTGCTTAAATATTCGTCTGAAATACCTTTTATCGGAATAACCGACGTTTACAAAAACCATATCAAGTTTTGCTCCGTTGTCAAGCATTTCTTTCGCTTTTTCCATTCTGTAGGATAAAAGATATTCGGAAATTGATTTTCCCGTAAGCTCCTTAAAAATTTTTGTTGCATAATTTACGCTTAATTCAACGCTGTCAACTATTTCAGCCGTTGAAATCGGTTTTGAATAATTTTTGTGGATATATTCACTTATTTTTTCCACAATATCCATCTTTGAATTTTTGTTTTTTGTTGCAAGATGAGAATGATATATTTTTTTCTTTTCGTTTGTATCGAGATAATTTTGCATATCGCTTTTGTATATTTCAAAAAGCGTCATACAACAACTTTTCTCAATTTCTACTTTCAAACCGAAAACATTGTTTATTTCATAGGCAATTACGTCTGATTTCATTTGTAATTCTTCATTCTTGTTTTTCAACGTTACAAAAGTCAACCTTGTTCCCTCCGAACACAAACAAATAACATTTCCGCCATTCAACATTTTCAAGAAATTAGTCATAGTCTCGTCAAATATGTCTCTTCCGTAATGCCAAGAATTTTCCAAAAAATCTTTTATATTTTCAATATCCAAAAGCATTATTTCACATACAACATCGTCATATCCGATTCCGTTTCCAAGTGTTTCATAAGCTTTTTTCATTTCATTTTCGTTTTCATAAAAACCACCGAATAAATCATAGAAAAAAATTGAATATTCAATCCCCTTATCATCCGAAATCTCTTTTTCTTCCTTTTTCAAAAGTTTTCTCAGCTTATCCAAAACACCCAAAAATTCGTCTACACTGACAATTTTCAAAAGATAATCAACCGCACCGTATTTCATTGCTTCCTGCGCATATTTAAATTCTGAATAACCGCTTACTATTATAACCTTTGTATCAATATTGTTTTCATAGATATATTTTGTAAGCTCTATTCCGCTCATTTTCGGCATTTTCACATCTGTAAATACAACGTCCACATGATTATTTTTCAAAAATTCGACAGCCTGGACACCGTCATTAAACATAGCCACAACTTTAAAATCATTACTGAAATCATTTACATAATCTTCCAATGATTGTCTTGCTATCAATTCATCATCCACAATTATTAATGTATAAATTGTCCTCACCTCCCAAAAAAATACAGACTACCTCATATATTATTATACAACATTCCAAAGGTTTTTTAAAGGGGTAATTTTTAACATTCGAGGGGGTAAAATTCAACTTTACGTAACATTTTTTACATAAAAAAATCACACAAAATAATAAGTTTCAACTTGTCTTAATAAAAATAGCAAAATTAAAAATTTAACATTGCAAAATATTGACAAACTCTTTTGGGTACAATATGTAAAAACACAGATTAGTGGT
>CAYPIJ010000078.1:0-8764 GCA_964410755.1 uncultured Oscillospiraceae bacterium
AAAAAGCAAGAGAAGTAAGAGATACTTCCTTGAGAGTTCCTCACGGTGAATGCGGTACTATCGTTGAAGTAAACGTATTTACAAGAGAAAACGGCGACGAAATGGCTCCCGGTGTTAATATGATTGTAAGAATTCATATTGCTCAAAAGAGAAAAATTTCAGTCGGTGATAAAATGGCAGGTCGTCATGGTAACAAGGGTGTTATTTCAAGGGTTCTTCCCGAAGAAGATATGCCGTATTTGCCTGACGGTAGACCTCTTGACATCGTTCTTAACCCACTTGGCGTACCTTCTCGTATGAATATCGGACAGGTACTTGAAGTACACTTGGGTATGGCGGCGAAATCTTTGGGTTGGAAGATTGCAACACCTACATTTGACGGTGCTGTGGAAGAAGATATTGTTGAAACTTTTGAAAAGGCAAATGCAATGTTGCCGGAAGGTGAAACAATAGGCTACAATCCTGAAAAGGTTCCCGAATATGAAGCGGAAAAAGCACAGCTTGAAAGAATGAAGGCTGAATTTGAAGCTTCAAAAGAAACAATGGACGAAAAAACGCTTGAAAAAGTTAAAACAGAAATTGAACTTCAAGAAATTAAAGTTAAAGAACTTAAAGGCGAAGTATACGACGGTAAAACAGTTCTTTACGACGGAAGAACGGGTGAGCCTTTCGACCACAGAGTAACCGTTGGTTATATGTACTTCCTTAAACTTCACCATCTTGTTGACGATAAAATCCATGCAAGATCCACAGGTCCTTATTCACTTGTTACTCAGCAGCCTTTGGGTGGTAAAGCTCAATTCGGCGGTCAGAGATTCGGTGAAATGGAAGTTTGGGCACTTGAAGCTTACGGTGCCGCTTACACATTGCAGGAAATTCTTACCGTAAAATCCGATGATATTGTGGGAAGAGTAAAAACTTACGAAGCTATCGTAAAAGGTGTTAATATTCCGAGCCCCGGTATTCCGGAATCCTTTAAGGTTCTTATTAAAGAATTGCAGTCTTTGGGTCTTAACATTAAGGCTTTTGACAAATATAAAAACGAAATCAGCTTGCAAGATACTTACGATGATGACGAACCGAGAGCTATCAGCAAACCTATTAAAGGTGAAGATGATATGGTTGACGCCATTACCGAATCGGACGACGATTTCGATACGGAAGACGAAATTGCGGAAGCTGAAGACACTGTTTTGTTGGATGATTATAACGATGACGAAACAAGCGTTGACGAAGATAATTTGGACGAAAAAGACGACATTGACGATATGTCCGATTTCCTTGATGCATTGGAAGACGATTTGGCTAACAGCTCCGATGATGAAGATTAATTTTTTGGCGTAAATGCTTGTTTTAAAAAAAGTAAAGGATGATGAATAAATGAGTTCAGAAGTAAAGATAGAAAAAGGCACTTTTTCACAGTTGACACATCCGGAAAACACAAATTCGGAAGCTACCGGCTTTAACGATTTCGATTCCATTAAAATCGGTTTGTGTTCCCCCGAAGACGTTTTGAGTTGGTCTTACGGCGAAGTTAAAAAGCCGGAGACCATCAACTACAGAACACAAAAACCCGAAAAAGACGGTTTGTTCTGTGAACGTATTTTCGGACCTCAAAGAGACTGGGAGTGTCATTGCGGAAAATATAAAAGAATAAGATATAAAGGTGTAGTCTGCGACCGTTGTGGAGTTGAGGTTACAAAATCTAAGGTAAGACGTGAAAGAATGGGTCACATTACTCTTGCTACACCGGTATCCCATATATGGTATTTCAAAGGTATTCCTTCAAAAATGGGATTACTTTTGGATATATCTCCGAAACAGCTTGAAAACGTACTTTATTTTGCTTCCTATATTGTTACGGAAGTAACAGGCAGTAAGGTTGAACTTAAAGTAAACCAAATTCTTACCGAAGCCGAATACAGAGAAGCAAAAGATAAATACGGTGATAAATTTACTGCGGGAATGGGTGCGGAAGCTGTACAAATTCTCCTTAAAAAGCTTGATCTTAACGCACTTGCAAACGAGCTTAAAAAAGAGCTTAAAACAACTGCGGGTCAAGGTCAAAAAAGAGCTAAGCTTACAAAAAGACTTGAAGTGGTTGAATCTTTCCGTACTTCAGGCAACAAGCCCGAATGGATGATTATGACGGTATTCCCCGTAATTCCGCCCGATTTGAGACCTATGGTTCAGTTGGACGGTGGCAGATTTGCCGCTTCCGACATTAATGATTTGTACAGAAGAATCATTAACAGAAACAACAGACTTCACAAGCTTTTGGAACTTAATGCACCTGAAATTATTGTTAGAAACGAAAAGAGAATGCTTCAGGAAGCCGTTGACGCACTTATCGATAACGGCAGAAGAGGTAAGCCTGTAACAGGTCCGGGTAACAGACCCCTTAAATCTCTTTCCGATTTGCTTAAAGGTAAACAAGGTCGTTTCAGACAGAACTTGCTCGGTAAACGTGTTGACTATTCCGGTCGTTCCGTTATCGTTGTAGGTCCTGAACTTAAGATATATCAGTGTGGTTTGCCTAAAGAAATGGCACTTGAACTTTTCAAGCCTTTCGTTATGAAAAAACTTCATGATTCGGGTAAAGCACACAACATAAAATCAGCTAAGAGAATGGTTGAAAGAGTTAAAGACGATGTTTGGGACGTTTTGGCAGAGGTTATTAAAGAACACCCTGTTCTCCTTAACCGTGCGCCTACATTGCACAGACTCGGTATCCAGGCATTTGAACCTGTTTTGGTTGAAGGTCGTGCAATCAGACTTCACCCACTCGTATGTACAGCTTATAACGCCGATTTTGACGGTGACCAGATGGCTGTTCACGTACCTTTGAGTGCAGAAGCACAAGCAGAAGCAAGATTCCTTATGCTTTCCGCAAACAACCTTCTTAAACCACAGGACGGTAAACCTGTTACCGTACCTACACAGGATATGATTTTGGGTAGTTACTACCTTACAATTCAAATTCCCGGTGAAAAGGGCGAGGGGAAATATTTCTCCGATCCCGACGATGCACAGCTTGCTTATGAAAACAAGGTTGTGGGTCTTCATGCTCCCATTAAGGTGCGTATGACAAAAACAAATGAAGAAACAGGTGAAGCTGTTTCCGGTTATATTGATACAACTGTGGGCAGACTTATTTTCAACAGCTATATTCCTCAGGATTTGGGATTTGTTGACAGATCTGTTCCCGAAAACTTCTTGAAGCTTGAGATCGACGAAAAAGTCGGTAAAAAGCAGTTGAGTAAGATAATTGAAAGATGTATTGAAACTCACGGTATCACAGATACTGCGGAAGTTCTTGACGCTATTAAAGCAAACGGTTACAAATACTCCACAAGAGGTGCCATAACCGTAAGTATTTCCGATATGAAAGTACCTACCGTTAAGAAAAAACATATACACGATACAGAAAACGAAATCAAAAAAGTTGAAAAAATGTATACAAGAGGTATACTTACAGACGAAGACAGATACAACGCTGTTATTCAGCTTTGGACAGATACTATCGCAAGAGTTACAGACGCTCTTATGGAGCCGTCAAACTTACCGGAAACCAATCCTATTAAGATGATGGCCGATTCCGGTGCCCGTGGTAGTGCCAACCAGATCAGACAGCTTGCCGGTATGCGTGGACTTATGGCCGATACAAAAGGTAATGCCGTTGAGCTTCCTATTAAATCAAACTTCCGTGAAGGTCTTAACGTACTTGAATACTTTATTTCTTCTCACGGTGCTCGTAAGGGTCTTGCCGATACGGCTTTGAGAACAGCCGATTCAGGTTACCTTACAAGACGTCTTGTTGACGTATCTCAGGACGTTATTATCAGAGAAATGGACGAATTTTCTTGCCCGAAAAGCGAAAACAGCACTCGTAACGATTGCGGAACGCAGGACGGCTTGAAAGTTGAGGGAATCGAAGGAATTGAGCCTTTGAGCGAAAGACTTATCGGTCGTTATCCGCTTAATGATGTTGTTCATCCCGAAACAGGCGAAGTTCTTTGCGATACAAATACAATTATCAATCCTAAGCTTGCAAAAATCATTGAAGATGCAGGTATAAAATCTGTTGTTGTTCGTTCCATATTGGGATGTAACGCAAAAATCGGTGTTTGTGCTAAATGTTACGGTGCCGACCTTGCAAGCGGTGATTACAATCATCCTATTGCACCGGGTGTTTCCGTAGGTATTATTGCGGCTCAGTCAATTGGTGAACCGGGTACTCAGCTTACAATGAGAACGTTCCATACAGGTGGTGTTGCCGGTGGCGATATTACGCAAGGTTTGCCGAGGGTTGAAGAATTGTTTGAAGCAAGAAGACCTAAAGGTTGTGCCGAAATTTCCGAAATTTCAGGTTCGGTTTCCGTTGAAACAGATCCAAGCAAGCGTGAAGTTACGGTAGTTAGCGAAGACGGAGAAGTCAAAGTTTACAAACCATCTTATGCTTCAAAAATTATTGCCGGTGAAACAATTGAAGCCGGTGACCCGATTACCGAAGGACCTCTTAATCCTCACGATATTCTTAAATATAAGGATAAATTTAAGGTTTGGGAATATATGATTTCCGAGGTTCAAAAGGTTTACAGATTACAGGGTGTTGAAATCAACGATAAACATATCGAGGTTATTGTTCGTCAGATGATGAGAAAAATCAGAATCGAAGACGCAGGCGATACTGCAATTACAGACAGCATTATCGATATGGTTGAATTTAAAGACAAAAACAGAAAGATTAAAGAGGGTAACGATAAAATCCGTAATGAATATCACGTTTCCGACGATATGTTTACGGAAGAATGGATTGCCAACACAGTGGGCAACTGGGAAATCTTTGATGCGGGACAAATTATTTTTGAAAATGGTCTTGTTTCCGATATTGCTTACATGGGCGAAAGAACATGGAGTGCAAAAGTTGTTGACGACGAAACAGGTGAGCTTAACGATGTTTCATTTAAGCTTAACGAAGACGGGAATCTTGAATCCTTTACTTGTAACTGTGCCGAAGAGGGCGACAATCAGCCTTGTACTCATTTGAGTGCTTTGTTCGAAGCTTTGAGAATTAAAAAAGAAGCTGTGGGCGAAACAACTCTTTTGGGTATCACAAAAGCTGCATTGGCAACGGATTCATTCTTGTCTGCGGCATCTTTCCAGGAAACAACAAGAGTTCTTACAGATGCGGCAATCAAAGGAAAAGAAGATCCGCTTAACGGTCTTAAAGAAAACGTTATCTTGGGTAAACTTATTCCTGCAGGTACAGGTATGAACCTTTATCAGAGAACAGTTGCCAAAGACAATACAATTGTTGAGGGAATAAACGTTCAAGATTTAATCGTTGAATAAAAAAATAGCTTTTGTTTAATAAAAAAATTAAAAATCTATTGACAAAAGAGAAAAAAAGTGTTATTATAAATGGTAGTCTTGGGTAAATGTGTGTTTACCCAAGTTACCGTTATATTTTTACGGGAAGTGTACAAACGGGAGTGTATGAAAAGTATGGAATCGATAACCGCAGAAAATCTTCTTGTGGGAACAAAGCAAGCAACAAGAGCAGTTGAAAAAGGCGAAGCTTTGAAAGCCTATGTTGCCAACGGTGTTGTTCCGTCCATGCGTAACGCTTTTGTTAAGCTTTGTAAAAAAAATAACGTACCCATTGAGGTTGTGAAAAGTATGAGTGAACTCGGCAAAATGTGCGGAGTGAACGTTAAAACCTCTTTTGCGGTAGTGGTAAAATGATTATTGCGTTTGTTTTCGGAGTTAAGAAAAAATTAATTTCGAAAACAGATGCAAAACATCTGTAATAATCCCACATTTATGGGAAATAATAGAGAAAGGAGAAAATAAATGCCTACATTTGCACAATTAGTAAGAAAAGGCAGAAGCGTACAAGCAACAAAATCTACAGCTCCTGCATTGCAAAAAGGCCTTAACACACTTAAAAGCCAGTCAACTGACATCAGCGCACCTCAAAAAAGAGGCGTATGTACCGCAGTTAAGACAATGACACCTAAAAAGCCTAACTCAGCTCTTCGTAAAATTGCCAGAGTAAGACTTACAAATGGAATTGAAGTATCTGCTTACATTCCCGGTATCGGTCATAACCTCCAGGAACACAGCGTTGTAATGATCAGAGGCGGAAGAGTAAAGGACCTCCCCGGTGTTAGATATCATATCATCAGAGGTACTTTGGATGCTCAGGGTGTTGCAAACCGTAATCAGTCAAGATCAAAATACGGTGCAAAAAGACCTAAAAAAGCGGCTAAATAATCGCTGAAATTTAAGAAAATTTGAAATTTTCCATTCGTACTTTGTACGAAAACAATTTAATAGTGCAGGTACGAGTTTTAATATATATAATTCGTTACAGCACTAACAATGAAACAAAAAGGGTTTCGTTGAGTACCCGATAAAAATTTATTTATCCTTAGAAAGGGGGAAGTACAGTGCCAAGAAGAGGTAATGTAATAAAAAGAGACGTTTTGCCGGATCCTTTATATAATGATAAAATCGTAACAAGACTTATCAATAACGTAATGATCGACGGTAAAAAAGGCGTTGCTCAGAAAATAGTTTATGATGCATTTGAAATCATCGGAGAAAAGACAGGTAAAGAACCATTGGAAGTATTTAAAGAAGCAATGGAAAACGTTATGCCTGTATTGGAAGTTAAAGCCCGCAGAGTAGGCGGTGCTACTTACCAGGTTCCTATCGATGTAAGACCTGAAAGAAGACAGACATTGGGATTGCGTTGGATTACATTGTTCTCAAGACAGAGAAACGAAAGAACAATGAAAGAAAGACTTGCTAACGAAATTTTGGACGCATTGAACAATGCCGGCGGAGCTGTAAAGAGAAAAGACGAAATGCACAGAATGGCAGAAGCAAACAAAGCTTTCTCACACTACAGATTCTAATTTTAGAAAATGTCTTATGCCGACTGCTTGATTTGTCGGTATGTAAGGTTTAACAATTCAGAAAGGAGCGATTTTCGAAGTGGCTAGAGAATATAGTTTGGAAAGAACAAGAAATATCGGTATCATGGCGCACATTGATGCCGGTAAAACCACAACAACCGAAAGAATTTTGTTCTATACGGGCAGAACTCACAAAATCGGTGAAACCCACGAGGGTGCGGCAACCATGGACTGGATGGAACAGGAAAAAGAAAGAGGTATCACAATTACTTCTGCCGCTACCACTTGTTTTTGGAAAAATAACAGAATTAACATAATCGATACACCGGGACACGTTGACTTTACAGTTGAAGTTCAGCGTTCACTCCGTGTACTTGACGGTTCTGTTACAGTATTGTGTGCTAAAGGCGGTGTTGAACCTCAGAGTGAAACTGTTTGGAGACAGGCAGATGACTATAAGGTTCCGAGAATGGCTTATGTCAACAAAATGGACATAATGGGCGCTGATTTCTACAACGTTGTTGATATGATGAAATCAAGACTTGCTTGTAATGCTGTTCCCATTCAGCTTCCTATCGGTGCTGAAGACACATTCAGAGGTATTGTAGACCTCGTTGATATGAAAGCACACGTTTATTATGACGATATGGGTCAAGATTTGAGAATTGAAGATATTCCCGAAGATATGAAAGACAAAGCAGCAGAATACAGAGAAAATCTTTTGGAAGCTGTTGCTGAAATCGATGATACTCTTATGGAAAAATACCTTGGCGGTGAAGAAATTTCAATCGACGAAATCAAAACTGCTATCAGAAAAGGTACAATCGATAATCTTATGGTACCGGTACTTTGCGGTACATCATATAAAAACAAAGGTGTTCAGCTTCTTTTGGACGCTATCGTTGACTTTATGCCTGCACCTACAGATGTTGAAAACATCAAAGGTATAGACGTTGACACAGAAGAAGAAATCGAAGTTGAATCTACAGATAACGGTCCTTTTGCAGCTTTGGCATTCAAAATTGCGACGGACCCGTTTGTTGGTAAACTTTGCTTCTTCAGAGTTTACAGAGGTACTTTGAAGGCAGGTTCCGGCGTTCTTAATGCTTCTAAAGGCAATAAAGAAAGAGTTGGACGTATCCTTCAGATGCACGCTAACGCAAGAACAGATATAGACGAAGTTTATGCAGGTGATATTGCTGCTGCTGTTGGTCTTAAGAACACAACAACAGGTGATACTCTTTGTGACGATTCACATCCTGTAATTCTTGAATCTATGGAATTCCCTGAACCGGTTATCAGTGTTGCTATTGAGCCTAAAACTAAAGCAGGTCAGGAAAAAATGGGTATCGCTTTGGCTAAACTTGCTGAAGAAGACCCAACATTCAGAACTTATACAGACGAAGAAACAGGTCAGACAATTATTTCCGGTATGGGTGAATTGCACCTTGAAATCATTGTAGACAGACTTCTCCGTGAATTTAAAGTTGAAGCAGACGTTGGACAGCCTCAGGTTTCTTACAAAGAAACAATCAGAAACGCTGTTGACGTTGATCACAAATATGCTCGTCAGTCCGGTGGTAAAGGTCAGTACGGTCACGTTAAGATCAAAGTTGAACCACAAGAACCCGGATTTGGTTATGAGTTTGTCAATAAAGTTGTCGGCGGTGCTATCCCCAAAGAATATATCCCCGCAGTTGATGCAGGTATTCAGGGAGCTATGCAGACAGGTGTATTGGCAGGATACGATGTTGTAGACGTTAGAGTTACACTTTACGATGGATCTTACCACGAAGTTGACTCTTCTGAAATGGCATTTAAGATTGCCGGTTCTATGG
>CAYPIJ010000079.1:0-8738 GCA_964410755.1 uncultured Oscillospiraceae bacterium
GTATGTATGTATGTATGTATGTATGTATCGAGAATTTTACACCATCTACCATATCCTGTCAAGTCCTTTCATAAATTTTTTCAAAAAAACTTAATCTTTTTGAAAGTTTGGATTGTATTTCATAATGAAAAGTTCAAGCGATTCTTTTAATACAGACAACTGCGATTTTAAATAGAACTCATCTTCAAACAATGCATAATGAACACAAGCACGAATCAAAATGAAAATTAACGGAGTTAATTTTTCGTAAGGAATACCGATTTTGCTTTCAAGGCTTTTTGCATATTCGGTATATCTTTGGTCAACACCTGCAAAAAATTTCTGACCGTACGGTCTGTATTTTGGATGAGTATAGACTTGATACATAATTCTATACTTTTTGCCGTGCTTACCTGCCGTCCAATAAGGGATTTCATCGATAAATTTCCACAATTCCTCAACGTTTGTGGGAGCTTTTTCCATAAAATCGTTTTCAACCTTACTCATACAATGTTCTGTGGACTGAATAATCAAATCGTCCAAATTTTCAAAATATGTGTAAAGCATATTCGACGTACAACCGCTATGTTTTGCCAACGCACGAATACCTGTTCCGTGAAGACCGTATTCGGCGAAACAATCAAAACAGCTTTCCATAAGCTTTGCTTTTTTTTCAAGTCGTTTTCCGAGCCATGGCTCTTTCATGTCTTTTTCTAATACTTCCACGTATTTCACCTCCTAAAATCCTATCATTTGATACAAGTATATCACACTTTTTAATAAAAATCAATACCTTTTTATCAATTTCAGCGTATTGCATAAAATATTTTATATTTTTTGAACAATACGATAGCTCTATATTTTCTCACTGTTTTTAAATTCCGTTGGCGTCATTCCCACATATTTTTTAAAAAATCTGCAAAAATAATATACATTGTTAAAGCCTGACAACGTTGCAATATTTTCAACGGAATATTCCTTTTGCAAAAGCAGTTCCTTTGCAAAGGAAAGCTTTAAATCGTTTATGTATTTAATTGGCGATTTTCCGTAGCAACGAAGAAAAAGTCTGCGAAAATAAACAGATTTTATACCGCACAATTCCGACAAAAAATCTATTTTCATTTCTTTTTCCAAATAAAAATTATGAATGTATTCAATTGCAGGAAAAAGCTTATTTTTTTGCTTATCGGAAGCATATCCCAAATTTTGCTCTTTTACAAGCTCATAAATAATTTTATAAAGCTCCGACTTACACTTAAACAAATAGCCGTTTTTCTTTGTTCGAAATGCTTTTTCGCAAGAATAAAAAGCGTCCGTTATTTGCGATTGATTTTTTATATGGCAAACAAAAGGCTCGAAAGAAGCGTTTTCGTCAATTTCAAAATTTATTGCATAGCAATCCCCTATTTTCGGAGTTTTCACAACATAATTTGAATTTTTCGGCAAAAATATAATATCGTTTTCTTTAACTGCAAAGCTTTTTTTGTTATCAAAGACATATATTTTTTCACCCTTCAAATTTATGGCAAGTCCGTGAGATGGTCTGTTTTTGTGAACAGGCTCACCTGTTCCGGCAAAAACCTTACAAGCCAAAACAACCTTTTCAACATTAAAATCATAATCAAAAAAATTCATATTTAATTTCCCTTTTTTAAATTATAACATTTTGTATCGAAAAAGTCAATAATAATCGTTTTGTTTATTGCAAAAAAAGAGATATTATTTTATAATGTTGTAAAAAAAGAAAATAATAGAGGGGACACAAAAATGTTTAATGATGACAGAAAATTTATAGAAAACAAATACCACAAAAAAGGCGAACCTTTTAATCCTTATGCAAGAATGGCATACCACGGTTACGATTTTGACGAAAGCACGGGGCTTAGTGACGAAGAAATAAGAAAAGGGCTTTTAAAGCTTTACAATTCAGTAAAAGAACTTCCCTCACCGGTTGCAAAAGCAAAAGCCGTTGAATATGTGTTGAAAAATACAAAAATTGACATTAACGAGCATGATTGGTTTGTTGGATTTTGGAGTGTAAACCGTCTTGCAAACGATATTACACAAAACAAGAAAAACGAAGAAGTTTTTAAAAATATCATTCCGAAAACAGGAGAAAAAATGAAAAATATGAATGAATCTTGGGCTGTCAGCATTTGGCCCGATTTCGACCACGTTGTACCGGATTGGGACGCAATTTTAAAACTTGGATTTTCGGGACTTTTGAAACGTGCGGAGCATTACAAAGAGCAGCACAGAAAAAACGGAACGCTTACAAAGGAAAAAGAAGCGTTTTTTGACGGCATAATTATCGAATACAATGGGATTATTGAAATTATTGACAGAATGTACAAATATACGCTTACAAAAAAATTTGAAAAAGCTAAAAAAATCTCCGAATGCTTAAAAAATATCCGTGATAACGCACCGAATAATATTTACGAAGCAATGCAGGTTATTTACATTTATTTTATGATTTCCGAATGCTTTGACAGCTATCAGGTGCGTTCCTTGGGAAACGGTCTTGACAACAGTCTTTACTCATTTTACAAAAATGACATTAAAAACAACACATACACAAAGGAAGAAATCAAAGATTTAATTAAATATTTTCTTTTTCAATGGCAAGCTATAGGTAATTATTGGGGACAACCATTTTATATGGGAGGAACAAACGAGGACGGAAGCACGAAATATAACGAATTGTCATATTTAATTTTGCAAGCCTATGACGAAGCGAAAATTTACAATCCCAAAATACAACTGAAAATAAACGAAAATACACCCGATAAAATCCTTTTTAAGGTTTTCGATATGATAAGAAACGGACACAATTCCTTTGCTTTATGCTGTGAACCGGGAATGATAAAGGCGGTTATGAATTACGGTGCAACATACAAGGAAGCTTTGAATATGGATATACGAGGTTGCTATGAAACCGGTGTGAGAGGAAACGAAGTATCCACAGGAACAGGATATATAAACAGTGTAAAAGCGATTTTATATGTTTTTTCAAACGGATATGACAAGAAATTGAAAAAGCAATTGACAGCAATTGGATAGGATATGAGGATTTGCAAACAAAAATATTAAAAAGTCCTCACAAATACGGAAATAACGACAACGAAACGGATATTTACACAGAAGCAATGTCAATTTATTTCACATCAAAGGTAAACAACCGTCCAAATGCAAGAGGCGGTGTCTTTAAGGCAATTATGCACTCTGCAATGGAATTTGTTTGGCAAGGTGAAAACACATCTGCAACGCCTGACGGAAGAAAAGCCGGTGAAGAACTTTCAAAAAACGCATCTCCCACTGTGGGAACTGACAAAAACGGTGTAACTGCACTTATAAATTCCACATTGAAAACGAAACCGTCACTATATTCGGAAAGTCATTGCTTGGACGTTTTACTTCATCCGACAGCTGTTTCGGGTGATGAGGGATTGGAAATTATGAAAAGCCTTTTATTTACCTATATGAGAGGCTACGGTCAAAGCATACAATTTAACATTTTTAACAGCGATATGCTGAAAGATGCGCAAATAAATCCCCAGAAATACAAAAATTTGCAAGTAAGGGTTTGCGGTTGGAATGTTTTATGGAACAATTTAAGCAAAGAAGAACAAAACGCATACATAAAAAGAGCTGAAAATGTTACTTTTTAAAACGGAGAACGGAAAAAATGAAAATATTAACCGAAAAAAGATGTATCATTGGAGAAGGTCCCATTTGGAACGAAAAAGAACAAGCTTTATACTTCACAAACGGTGGCGGTAAGGAGCTTTGCAAATACTATCCGAAAAGCGAAACATTGTCGGTAATTCCTTTAAAAAATGACTATGCTGCTTTTGTTTTCGATAAATGGGGAAACGTTATTGCTTCAAACCGGAACGGTATTTTCCTTTTGGAAAAAGACGGCAGTGAAAAAGAAATTTATGACACAAAAAAATTTGAAATAAAATATGCAAATGATATGAAAGTAGGTCCTGACGGAAAAATTTATGTGGGAACACAAAGTGAAAAAAGGATGGGAATTTCAGAAAAAACAAACGGAAAGCTTTTTTCAATAGATAAATACGGAAACGTGAAAATTTTGCTTGAAAATTTACAACTTTCCAACGGTATGGAATGGTCAATGGACGAAAATTTTTTCTACCACACCGACAGCGACACTAACATAATAAAAGAATATAAATTCGACAAAGAAAAGGGAGAAATCGCCTTTACAAACAGACAAATTGACGTTTTGGGTGTTGACGGCTTTACAATAGGCAAAGACAACAAGCTCTATTGTGCTTGCTGGGGTCAAGGACACATCGCAAAAATAGATATTAAAAGTATGACAATCGATAATTATATAAAGATACCTGCAAAAATCCCTGCAAGCTGTTGCTTTTGCGGAAAAAATGCTGATATTTTATCAATTACAACTGCAAGCTTTTCAAGTGACGTAAAAAAAGATAAAAATGCAGGCTTTACCATACTCATGAAAATAAAAACGAAAGGAAGAAAACCGTATTTATTCGGATAAAAAATATTATGAAAGCAATTATAACAAATATAAAAAGGTTTGCTGTTCACAACGGAGACGGAATAAGAACAACCGTATTTTTTAAAGGCTGTCCCTTAAAATGTATTTGGTGTCACAATCCGGAAACAATTTCACCAAAAAAGCAAATTGCATTTTATGCTCACAAATGTATTAATTGTAAAAAATGCTCTGAAATCTGTTCGTGCCACACATTTAAAGAAAACGTTCACATTTTTGAAAGAGAAAAATGTACACTTTGCGGAAAATGTGAAAAAATTTGTCCCAATGATGCCATTGAAACGATAGGTAAAGAAATGACGGTTCAAGAGGTATTTGAAGTTCTTGTAAAAGATAAGCCATTTTACGAAAGCAGTAAGGGCGGAGTTACGCTATCGGGTGGTGAATGTCTTATGCAAGCTGATTTTTGCGAAGAATTGCTGAAAAAACTAAAAAAAGAAAACATACATACAGCAATCGACACCTGCGGTTTTGTATCAAAAAACGCCATTGATAAGGTAATTCCCTATACAGATATTTTTCTTTACGATATAAAGGCAATTAACGAAGATACACACATAAAATGCACGGGAATGCCAAACAAAATAATTTTGGAAAACTTAAAATATATAGACAGCAAAAACAAAAAAATTGAAATACGTATTCCCTTTGTACCGGAATATAATCGAAACGAACAAGAAAAAATCTCAGATTTTTTGAAAACATTAAAAAATGTAATAAAAATTAAAATTTTGCCTTATCACAATTATGCAATCTCAAAATATGATGCTTTGGGGATTGAAAATACATTGCCGAATATTGTTCCGACAAAGGAAGAAATCGAAAATTTTCAAATTTAACCTTGATTGGAAAAATCTTTAAATTGAAAAAATGAATATATAAATTTTATTTGACAAAAATACTATTGTCAACAAAATTTACGGTTGATAAAAATCAAAAAAATAAAAAATTTAAGGAGATTAAAAAAATGGCTAAAAGTAAATCATCAATGGTTCCCGAAGCAAGAGAAGCTCTTAACAAATTCAAATTTGAAGCTGCTAACGATGTTGGCGTAAACCTTAAACAGGGTTACAACGGCGACCTCACATCAAAACAGGCAGGATCTGTCGGAGGTCAAATGGTTAAAAAAATGATTAAGGAATACGAACAGAACATGAAATAAGCTTTCTTGATTAAATTTTAAAAATCGAGAAAAAAGAAAAACCGATGCTATGAATTTACCTAAAATAAGTTCATAACTTCGGTTTTTTCTTAATTTTTCATTGTATTGTTATTTCACAATATACTTTTTGGTTAATTCCAATGCTTCCTCTTCTTCTCCGCTTAAAAGAAGTGTAAAGCTTATGTTGAAGTCTTCAGACAAAGCTTCCAAATAAGGAATAATGCTGTCAACATCCGCTATTGAAGATTTCATAATTGCAGATACACTGTCTATGAAAATATGTGTAACATCAAAATTCATAGAAATTACTCCGCAAAGAAAACCATACATCATCTTTGGAGAATTAAGTACAAATTCTTTGGTATTGATAAGACGTACATCACGCGGAACGCTGTAATTGTATCTGTCGTCTTTCACTATGCAAACAACATGACCATGTTCCTGCTGTACTGCGTCCTCTACCCACGAAATTAAAGTTTTTGTTTTTCCTGTTCCTTTTGGTCCGATAAGCACTCTGATCATAATCATATACCGTTATTTCGGATAACATTGTCCGAAACCCTTTCTTTATATTCTTTGTTACATTATACCATATATTTTTAAAAAAATCAAGTACTTTTTGTAACATTTTGTGATTTTTTTCAATTTATTTATTTATTCTCTTCATAAGGTCTTCTCTTAAGTCTTCATAACCTTTTTTTCCGAGGAGAGCAAACATATTTTTCTTGTAGAATTCAACTCCCGGCTGGTCAAACGGATTAACTCCGAGCATATAACCGGAATAAGCGCAAGCCTTTTCAAAGAAATAGAAGAGATAACCGAGGTTAAATTCGTCTTTCTTTTCAATGTTAATAAGGATATTGGGAACACCACCGTCATAGTGTGCAAGCAAAGTACCCAAAGCCGCATTTTTGTTTACAAAATCAACTGTTTTACCGGACAAGAAATTAAGTCCGTCTGCATTATCTGCATCTTCCGAAATTGTAATATCGGAATTTGGTTTTTCAATGTTGATAACAGTTTCAAAATGGTTTGCACTTCCCTCTTGGACAAACTGTCCCAAAGAATGGAGATCTGTTGAGAAGTTAAGAGATGAAGGATAAATGCCTTTTTTGTCTTTTCCTTCGCTTTCGCCGAAAAGCTGTTTATACCATTCAGAGAACATAAGAAGAGCAGGTTCGTAAGAAACAAGTATTTCTGTTGACTTACCTTTTCTTAAAAGAATGTTTCTTGCAGCCGCATATTTAAGACAATCGTTATTTTCAACGTCTGTTGATTTAAAGTCTTCTCTTGCTTTTGCGGCACCTTCCATAAGCTTATCGATGTCTGCACCTGCACAAGCAATGGGAAGAAGTCCTACTGCTGTAAGAACGCTGAATCTTCCGCCTACATCATCGGGAACAACAAATGTTTCATAGCCTTCTTTTTTTGCAAGTTCAAGAAGTGTACCTTTGTTTTTGTCTGTTGTAACAAAAATTCTTTCTTTTGCACCTTCTTTGCCATATTTTTTCTCCATCAAATCTTTAAAAAGTCTAAATGCCAAAGCAGGTTCAGTTGTGGTACCCGATTTTGAAATAACGTTTATTGAAAAATCTTTTGTTTCCATAAGCTTCAACAAATCGTTGTGATATTCGGGGCTTATTGAATTACCTGCAAAGAAAATCTGTGGAAATTCTCTGTCGTTAAAATTATAAAGAGGTCCGTTTAAAAATTCAATTGCGGCTCTTGCTCCCAAATATGAACCACCGATACCTATTGTGATTAAAGCCTGCGAATGAGATTTAATCTTCTGTGCAGCTTTTTTAATTCTTTCAAATTCATCTTTATCATAATCTACGGGAAGATCAATCCAACCCAAAAAGTCGTTTCCCGCTCCTGTTCTTTTTTCCAAAAGAGATGCAGATGCTTCAGTAAGATGTGAAAGCTTTGAATATTCTTCATCTCCGATAAAACCTTTTACTTTTGAAAAATCAACTGTTAAATTACTCATTTTTCTTTTTCCTTTCGACTTATGTTGTTAATTTTTTCATATATTAATAGGACGAACTTCCGAGAGTATCGTCATTATATATCCAATCTCTTACGCTTACAACAGTATACTCTCTTTGAGTATTTCTGATTACAACGTTTTCGATTCCCGAATTTATTATCATTCTTTTGCACATAGCACAAGAGTTAGCGTTTTCAACGTAGCTTCCGTCCGAAACTTCCTTGCCCACCAAATAAAGTGTAGCACCCATCATATCGGAACGCTTTGCACTTATAATGCAATTTGCCTCAGCGTGAACACTTCTGCAAAGCTCATATCTTTGTCCTCTGGGAACATTCAATTTTTGGCGAATGCACACCCCAAGCTCACTGCAGTTTTTTCTTCCGCGAGGAGCACCGGTATACCCGGTTGAAATAATTTCATCGTTTTTCACTATTATTGCACCGAAATTTCGTCTTAAACAAGTACCTCTTGTAACGACAGCTTCGGCAATATCAAGGTAATAATTTTGTTTATCCGTTCTTTCCATAAGCAAAATTCCTTTCCTTTATGTATGTATAAGAGAGTAACTATATTATACAACAAATTTTTGTATTTTTCAAGGATTTTTAAGTTTTTTTATTATTTTCTACATTTTATACAAAAACCGAATACCTTTTCTTCACATTAAAGAAAAAACGGTCAAAAAATGACCGTTTTCGCTCTATTAGTTAAGGGCGTCTTTCAACGCTTTGCCGGCTTTGAATGCCGGAGCCTTTGAAGCAGGGATATTGATTTTAGCACCTGTCTGCGGATTTTGTCCGACTCTTGCGGCTCTTTCTCTAACTTCGAATGTACCGAAACCGATCAAAGAAACCTTATCACCGTCTTTCAAAGCATCTGTGATGCTATCGATTACAGCGCAAAGAGCAGCGTCTGAATCTTTTTTTGTCAAACCTGTTTTTTCTGATATTGCAGCGATCAATTCTGTTTTATTCACGAAAACTCCTCCTTTCGATCTTTACTTGAATACATTTTACCATATTTTTCGCCAAATTTCAAGGGTTTTTTAT
>CAYPIJ010000080.1:0-8619 GCA_964410755.1 uncultured Oscillospiraceae bacterium
ACATATCATTGCACTAAGGGGCGGATTTTCCGCCCCACAATATCATTTCAAAAAATAAGCCTTTAATTTTTCACAGAAAGGAAAAAACATGGAAAATAACACTACAATAGTAAAATTGCGAGAAATAGCAAAAGAATTGGGAATAAAAGGCATTTCCAAAATGAAAAAAGATGAGCTTATCGCAAAAATAGAAAACATTTCAAAAAAAGAAACAAAAGAAGGAAAAAATACACAGCAAAAAAATATTCAAGAGCAACATCAAAACGAAAATCCCCAACCTACTTTAAAAACATCGGATACGGAAGAACAAAAAACAAAAACAAACGAAGTTCACGGTGTTATAGAAGTGTTGGAAGACGGATTCGGCTTTTTAAGATCGGAAAATTTTCTTACCGGTAATGACGATTGCTACGTCTCCCCCACTTTTATAAGAAAATTCAACTTAAAAACAGGCGATATGATTTACGGTGTTGCACGCCCTCCAAGAGACGGTGAACGTTACGGAGGTCTTATTTTTATAAAATCAATCAACGACGACCCTATTGCAGAAGCCTTTAAAAGAACGGAATTTGACAGTTTGACGCCAATTTTTCCAAACGAAAGAATACGTTTGGAATGTGAAAAAAATTCATATTCCATGCGTATTATCGACCTTATTTCACCTATTGGAAAAGGTCAAAGAGGTATGATTGTTGCTCCTCCGAAAGCAGGAAAAACAACAATTTTAAAGGATATTGCCAACAGTATAACAAAAAACCACCCCGACATTCATCTTATCGTTCTTTTAATTGACGAGCGACCGGAAGAAGTAACCGACATAAAAGAAAGCATTGCCGGAGAGGTTATTTATTCCACCTTTGACGAACTTCCCGAACACCATGCAAGAGTTGCGGAAATGGTTTTGGAAAGAGCAAAAAGACTTGTGGAGCACAAAAAAGACGTTGTAATCCTTTTAGATAGTCTTACTCGTCTTGCAAGGGCATATAATCTTATTGTTCCCCCAAGCGGAAAAACACTTTCAGGCGGTATCGACCCAAATGCACTTCACAAACCGAAAAAATTCTTCGGAGCGGCAAGAAACATAAAGGAAGGCGGAAGCTTAACAATTCTTGCAACTGCGCTTGTTGAAACGGGAAGCCGTATGGACGAAATAATTTTCGAAGAATTTAAAGGCACGGGAAATATGGAAATCCACCTTGACAGAAAAATGTCGGAAAGACGAATTTTCCCCGCAATCGACATTAACAAGTCAGGTACAAGAAGAGAAGATTTACTTATGGATTCGGAAGAAATTAAAGCTGTTTATGCCATAAGACGTGCATTTTCCGACTGTTCACCCGGTGAAGTAACAAGCAAAATAATAGAAACGGTTTTAAAAACAAAAAACAACAAGGAATTTACTCAAGTTATTCAAAAAACTCTTTAAAAGGACTGATATTTTTGATTATTGCAGATTGCCATAACGATACGGCAACAAGATTATATTTTGAAAAACAAGGCATTTTTGAAAATAATTTCAACATTGACATAAAAAAGCAAGGCAACTTAAAATCCTTGCTTTTTTTCTCTGTGTTTATGGATTTTGAAAAATATGAAAACTCCCCCAAAGACTATTTTTTAAAAATTTACAGCAATTTAAAAAACGAGCTTTCAAAAAGCAAAAAATACATTGTTCCCTATAAAAATAAAACGGATTTTTTAAGAAATAATAAGAAAAATTACATTCTTACTTTGGAAGGCGGTGATTTCATAGAAAGTGAAAGCGACATCGATTTTCTTTCTTCTCTTTTTATAAAATCCATAACCTTAACATGGAACAAATCGAACAAAATAGCCTGTTGCCACCTTGAAAAGGAAGATTTCGGTCTTAGTGCTTTCGGGAAAAAAATCATTGAAAAAATGGAAGAAAAAAGCATAATTCCCGACCTTTCCCATGCTTCCGACAAAACCTTTTACCAAACCATTGAAATTGCAAAAAAACCAATTTTGGTTTCACATTCCAATTCAAGAAAAATTTGCAACCATTCCAGAAACATTACAGATGATATGTTTCTTTTACTTATAAAAAATAACGGTGTTTGCGGAATAAATTTTTATCGTGATTTTATAGGAAAAAACGGAGATATTGACAACCTTTGCTCCCATATTTTCCATTTCTTGTCTTTGGGCGGTGAAAACAATCTTGCATTCGGCAGTGATTTTGACGGTGCTTTTCCTTTGGTAAAAGGAATTGACACAATTGCAGATTTTGAAAAAATCCCCAATCGCCTTTTACAGCTTAATCTAAGTGAAAGTATTGTTAAAAAAATAATGTACGAAAATGTTTTAAGAATTTTATCTTAACCACGAAAAAACACGGAAAAGCATACCACCTTTCCGTGTTTTTAATTCATATTTCGTTTTTATCTTTTTGATAAAACTTCTTTTTCATATTCTTTAACGTCTTTAAGCCATTCTCTGTCTTGTTTTACACCGCAACGATTGCAGTATTCTTCCCAAACAAAACCGAAAGGCATAGTTTTAAGCTCGTCTTGCATAACCATAAGGTCTGTAAAATCGCCCTTATCTTGCATTTCTTTAAGAAGTGCATTAGGAGTACAAAGAGCGTTTAAAAGTGCTTTTTGCCAGCTTCTGAAGCCTGTAGTCCATGCTGCAATTCTGTTGATTGATGCGTCAAAGTAATCAAGTGCCATATAAACTCTGGAAAGTGCGTCATTTCTTACAATTTCTTTTGCCATTTCTCTTGTTTCGTCGTCAAACAAAACAACGTGGTCGGAATCCCATCTTATAGGTCTTGTTATATGTAACGCAATTTCGGGGTAGAAGCACAAAAGTGCCGGTATTTTGTCGGAAACAACCTCTGTTGGGTGATAGTGACCGTTATCCATAAGAGGCAAGCAACCGTCGTGGCTTGCGGCAAAGGAAAGTGAAAATTCGGCACTGCCCGAAGTAAACGCTTCAACGCCTATTCCGAAAACTTTGGATTCAACACAAGGTTTTACAAGGTTTTTGTCGAAAGGCTCAGACAAAATTTCTTCGATAGACTCTTTATATCTCATTCTTGGCCCCATTCTGTCTGCGGGAATATCCTTAAAGCCGTCACCTGTCCAAATGTTCATAACACAAGGAACACCTGTTTCTTCGGCAAAATATTGAGAAATTCTGATGCAAGCTTTTCCATGCTCAATCCAAAAATCTCTAACTTCTTTGTCAGGACTTGAAAGTGTAAGACCGTCTTTAACGTTTGGGTGAGAGAAAAATGTGGGGTTAAAATCTATTCCCATGTTTCTTTCTTTGGCAAACTGAACCCATTTTTCAAAGTGTTTTGGTTCAAGTTTGTTTCTGTCCACAAAATTACCATCTTCAAAAATAGCATAGCAAGCGTGAACGTTGATTTTCTTTTTACCGGGGCAAAGAGAAATAACTTTGTCCATATCTGCCATAAGCTCTTGATAAGTTCTTGCTTTACCTGGGTAATTTCCCGTTGTTTGAATACCGCCTGTTAAAGGACCGTCATGGTCAAAACCCGTAACGTCATCTCCTTGCCAGCAATGGAGAGAAACAGGCACATTCATAAGTTCTTCTATAGCTTTTTCGGTGTCAACACCGATTTCTGCATAAAGTTTTTTCGCAATTTCATAGTTTGACATATAAAAATTCTCCTTTTTTTGAAAAAATTTCAAGTTTATCCTTGACAAAATTATACCATATAAGTTATAATAAGTCAAGTGGTATTTTTATTTTTTTGGTGTGTTATTTTATCCAAATTTTAAAAAATACTAAAAAATTACAAAAAAGGTCTGATTGAATTGTCGGAAAGAACAATATGGAAAGGTGCAACACTCCTTGCTCCTGTGCCTGCCGTTTTGGTAAGTGTGGGAAATGAAGAAAAAAGCAACCTCATTACCGTTGCATGGACAGGGATAATAAATTCACAGCCGCCAAAAACCTACGTTTCCGTAAGAAAAGAACGTTTTTCCTACAATATGCTAAAGGAAAACAAGGAATTTGTTATAAATATTCCATCTTGCGATATTGTAAAAGCTGTGGATTGGTGCGGAGTAAAAAGCGGTCGCAACTTTGACAAATGGACTGAAATGTCCCTTACGAAAGTAAAATCCAATAATGTTTCGCCTCCCTCTGTTGACGAGTGCCCCATTTGCTTGGAATGTAAAGTAACAGACGAGGTTGAATTGGGTAGTCACACAATGTTTGTGGCAGATATAATTTCAATATCGGTTAAAAGCGGAATGCTTGATAAAAATCAAAAATTACGCATAGATAAATGCAACCTTTTGGCTTATGCCCACGGAGAATATTTTTCTTTGGGAAAAAGCTTGGGAACATTTGGCTACAGCGTCAGAAAAAAGAATAAAAACAAGAGAAAGAAAGGAAACTATCATGGAAAATAAAACTATTTTTACAGGTGCGGCAACAGCAATAGTTACCCCCTTAGACGAAAACGGAGTAAATTACGAACAATTCGGTCGTCTTATCGATTGGCAGATTGAGGAAGGAATCGATGCAATTGTTGTTTGCGGAACAACAGGCGAAGCATCTACCTTAACAGACGACGAACACAAGGAAGCTATCGATTTTGCAATAAGAAGAGCAGACAAAAGAGTTCCCATCATTGCTGGAACAGGCTCCAACGATACGGCTTATGCTCTTGAACTTACAAAATATGCTTGCGAAAACGGTGCTGATGGCGTTTTGGTTGTTACACCTTACTACAACAAAGCAACACAAAAAGGTCTTGTTAAAATGTTTACTGAAATTGCAGATGCTTCCACAGCACCGGTAATTTTGTACAACGTTCCTTCAAGAACAGGTGTAAACATTCAGCCAAAAACATGCTTGGAGCTTTCAAAACACCCAAATATATGTGCAATTAAAGAAGCAAGCGGAAATATTTCACAAGTTGCCGAAATCGCTTCTTTGGTAGGAAATGACCTTGATATTTATTCCGGTAACGACGACCAAATCGTTCCTATATTATCATTGGGCGGAAAAGGTGTAATTTCCGTACTTTCCAATCTTTGCCCGAAAATCACATCCGATATATGCAAATATTATTTTGAGGGTAACGTGAAAAAAAGCTTGGAATTACAGCTTGAATATTTGCCCCTTATAAATGCGTTGTTCTCGGAAGTTAATCCAATCCCCGTAAAAGCTGCAATGGCAGCAATGGGATTTTGCGAAGATTATTTGAGACTTCCTTTAACTCCTATGGAAGACTCAAACAAAGCAAAACTTCTTGAAATAATGAAATCCAAAAACCTTATATAATCAATTTCTTGTATACAAAAAGGATGCAACTGAAACCGACCCCCAAAAAAATTAGACTAAAGATCTAACGAATTGGAGGTCGTTTCTTTTTTGTAATTTTTATGTTTTACAAATAAACTTCATAGAGATTTACAATCATATTATAGGTTGGTACGTCGATTATGCCTGTTTGAGGCATATCGGAAAGTTTTTGAAGTTTTTTTATTTCGGAAACGAGCTTATCGGAATTTTCTCCGTTAATTTCAACCGGTTCAATATTGTCAAAGCTCAAAGAAATAACCTTTATCATTGCCTGAATAACGTAAAGCACCTTTGAATTTTCTCCCGGTTTTATGTCAATATAGCTCAAATAATTTATTCCGAATGGATTTAAAAGGCGAATTTCTTCAGAAAGCCTTTCAAATTCTTTCACAAGTTCATTCCAAGTTTCGTTATCCAAAATTCCTGTCGGAAGCATATTTTTTGTTTTTTGAAATTCTTCCACAGCACGCTTTGTCTGTTCGTTGTAAATTCCGTCGGGAATAACCGAAGGAATGCGAGAATCGTTTTGCGAAATTTTTCTCAAAAAGGTTTGAGCACTGAAAATAGGCTGATTATTTTGTGGAATCGTACTCTGCATTTTTCTTTTTCTCCTTTCTTACGAAACGTTGTCATCTCTATCCCCCAAAGACATATCATATCCGGGAAATTGAGTTGGGCTTGCATTTTTTCCCGAAAATACATCAAGGTAAAGATCTGTAAGTCTGTTCCATGTTTCTTCGTCAACCGTTCCTGTTTGAGGAAGTCCCGAAAAACGTTGAAAATCAATAACAGATTGACGAGTGTTGTTTCCGTAAAAGCCGGTGGGATTTACGGAACTGATTTGAGGATATGCAAGATATATCACGTTTATATATTCTTGAAGCTGACGTACGTCCTCTCCTCTGCTTCCAAGTTGTAAAACCGTTCCCGGATATTGCTTCACTTGTGGAACATTAAGTCGTTTTGTAGCCATAACCGTGTCTACAATTCCTTTATATTGCCTATACATTATCTCCCAAGTTTGGTCGTTTATAACTCCGTTTACGGGAAGACCGTTATTTCTTTGAAAATCTTCAACAGCCTTTTTTGTTTCCTCTCCGTAATAACCGTCAATATTTATAGCGGGCAAATTGGAATAAAAAGAACGAATAATATTTAATATAAATTGAGAAATCGTTACCTTTTCACCGCTATCCCCCAAAGAAACAGCATCGGGATATGCAAGGGATATTCCGAAAATTTGTTGTCCCTGAGAATTAAGCTCCGACAATCTTTTTAAACCTGTGTAAAGATAAACAAGTTTATACCATGTACCTTTTCCCACAATTCCGTCTGAAGTTAAGTTGAATACATTTTGAAAAGTTCTGACTGACTTTTCCGTTTTTTCTCCGAAAATTCCGTCAACGGGATACACTTTTGGAATGGCAGGATAACTTTGCGAAATAAAATTAAGTTCTGTTTGAATTACTGAAACGGAAGCACCGTTTGAACCTCTTTGAAGTGGAAATCCCGGATATGAGGAAAGCACATCTTGAATCGGTGCATTTCTTACAATTTCTATGTTATCACCGTAGTAATTATAAAGAATTTCCACGGAATTTAAGCCTTGCTCCGCAAGATTTTGACTTCCCCATTGAGAAAGACCCTCACAGGTTACCGTTGTTCCATTGCAATATTTTGCCGCCAAAGGCTCCAAAAATCCTATTCTTCTTATATAATCGTTGAAAATATCATCCACAATTCTTGAAATATTATCAAAAATATTTCTTCCCGATATAAATTTTTGGTCATAAGCGGTTGAGCTTGTTATGTCGAAATTATAGCCTTGACTTCTGTAAAATTCCGTATAAACTCGGTTTAAAGCATAAGAAATTTGAGCATATATATTGGCATATAAAGCGGATTCGTCCCAAGTGGGATAAATTTCGCTGGAAGCCACGTTTTTTATGTAAGTTTGAAACGAAACCACAACATTTTGTGCATTTGACGATGGCGCACCCAAATGTACTGTAATATATGTGGGAACATAAGGTCGTATTATCGGCATTTTTTTCATCTCCTTTCTTTTTTATCAAAGCGGTTGCGGTGTTACATTAACGGTTTCGGTATTTCTGTTTCCTTTTGAAGTTTCGGCAAGAGGAATAAGCATAGCTTCCTGAATTGTTTCCAAACCGTCAAAAATCTGCACATTTTTTATAATTACACTTTCAAATTCCGGGTGGTCTATGCGAATGTTGTAGCTTACAAAAGGGTTCTCTTGGGGATTTGGTGTAAGAGAATCGTTTCTCGGTGGAGTATCGAATGTAATTATTGTTGTTTTTCCCGATGAATCTGTTTTTCTCGAAGCTATAACCGAAGGATTTTCCGTTTTTGTGTCCGTTACCGTAATGTAAGCATTTTCAACGGGAAGCTGTGCCAAAGAGGTGTAAACCTGTGCAATAAGAGTTCCGTTTGGCATTTTTATCATTCCTTTCTTTTTTATATTCCCAATTTTTTCATAAAGTTTTCGGTTGAAATATTGTAGGGGCGATTAAAACGTCCCAAAAGATAAAGACAATCCTTGTCTTTAGTGATAACGTTGATTTTTTCATAACAGGAAAGCGATGCTTTTATTCCGATTTTTTTAATAATATCAACGGAATCGTTGGCGATTTTTCCATAAGGATATGTAAAAGTATCACATTCAACACCGACTTTTTCTTTCAATGCATTTTGCATTTTTTCAATATCTTTTGTCAAAACCTCTTCATATTCCTCGTCACTTTCACTTTTCAGCTTAAAGCACCCTACCCTTTTATCGGAAGAATGCATATTATAAGTATGATTTGTTATTTCAAATCGTTTTGAAGAAGAAATTTCTTTTAAATCTTCCCAAGTAAGATGCGAATAGTTGACGTTATGGTCATCGGCATTGGAAAATCTGTCGGTAAATTCTCCCACAACCGCAACAGTTGCTTTTGCGTTATATTTTTCTAAAATTTTCGGCAAATACACAAGATTGTTGTAATATCCGTCGTCAAAAGAAATTACAATCGGTTTTTCGGGTAAGGGAATATCGTTGTAAACATAATTTATTAAATCTTCCACAAAAACCGTTTCATAACCGTTTTCTTTCAAATATTCCAAATCGTTTTCTATTGTTTGAGGAGAAACAACATATTTTCCCAAACGTGACTGATTTTCACTTATACTGTGATACATTATTATCGGAACTTTTATTCCGTCCTTTTCTTCCCTTTCGTTTTTTGAAGCAAAAACTATTAAGGAACAAAAAATAGCAATAATTACAGATAGAGAAAGTATGAGATT
>CAYPIJ010000081.1:0-8599 GCA_964410755.1 uncultured Oscillospiraceae bacterium
GGCAACGGATAACATAGGAACGTTTGACAGAGGTAATTCGGATATAAGGTATAAATTGAGTGAGGAGGAAATTTATAGTAGAAAGGAAAAAGACACGAGCAAAAGAGAATATTTTTCTTATGAAGAAAAAGTCAACAGCATACTCAATGACCATTCCATAGTTGTAAGTGCAAACGACAAAGCGAAATTTGCTTATGCAAAATCCATAGGTGAAAAAGGAATATCAAAAAGTAAAACCTTGTGGCAGAATTTGGAAGTAATGGCAAACGGAAGAAAGTATATGGAAAAGCTTTTAAAAAGAGATTTTGCCGATCCGATTGCCGAAGCAAAAAAAACATATACCGCAGGACTTGAATCAATGATAAATTCATACGGTGCAATGTGCCAAACTTATGGAATTGAGCCCGGTTCTTTGGAAAGCCAAGCTACACAATGGTATGGCGAAAAAATGAAAGATGACGGAACGGAGTATACACTTGAAAATTTAAAAGATGACTGTCCCGATACGTGGTATAAAGTCATAGCATTTGAGCAGTTTAACCGAAATATGTATGACGAGTATTTGAAAAAAATAAATACAATGCTAATCAAAATATATCCGAACGTTGAAACAATGCTTACAAGGTATGATAACGAAATAGAGCTATTGCGTGGAGAACTGAACAGAGAAATTGAAAATGCAAGAAAAATGAACAGAGACAGCGAAATTCCCGAAATAGAAGAAGCGTATGAATATATGTTTGATTTGTTTGCAAAAATGAAAGATGAACTTTATATCGGTCGAAGATTGCAAGCAAGACAAGATTATTACAGACATTTTCGAGAAGTTAATACTTTTTTGGAAATTTTCGATGGTAATTTTGAAATTAACCCCGAAATGGCACAAGTGTCTATGGATACAATGCCGAAGTCGAGATGGGCTTCTTTTATGCAACACAGAAACGGTGACAGATATACAGCCGATGCGGTAAAATCTATGCTTGATTACATAAAAGCGGCAGAATATAAACTTGCGTTTGACCCTGTTGTAAACGATTTCAGAAAGAAAATAAAAGCCATTGCGGTGAATACAGTTGACACAAAAAATGCAAATAAGGCAATAGTATATCTTACTGACTATACAAACGATTTGGCAGGAAAAACAAGTATATTCGACAGAGCTCTGAAAGATTTTTTTGGAAGAAAAACATTTAAAATTTTAGAAACGCTGGATAACAGAGTAAAGAAAAATGCAATACTCTTTAATCTTTCCTCCGCAGTTGTGCAGATTTCAAACTTGCCTAATATCTCATTATATGTGAAAAATCCAGCATATATGGTAAAAGGCGGTAAAGCATACAGCGAATATATTAAAGGCAAAAATCACGATATTTTACAATCAGCTTTTTTAAGAGAACGTTATATAGGAGACATCTATAAACAATTTAATACCACCTTTACGGAAAATGCCGAATATTGGGGCGGTAAGCTTATGGAGTTTGGAGATAAATTTGTTTCTCAATATGTATGGTACAGTGCTTACGAGCAAGGAAAGGCGAAAAAAGTTAAAAATGCTGTTGAATATGCTGACGATATTACAAGAAAAGTTGTAGCAGGTAGAGGCGTTGGCGAAGTTCCGTTGACGCAAAAATCATTAATTGTAAAAATGCTTATGCCTTTTAACGTTGAAACAAACAATATGTGGGTAGGAATGAAAGGAGCATTAAAAAGAAAAGATTTTGTCGGACTGTTTATGCTGTTTTTGTTGAATCACGGACTTAACGCATTTTTTGAGAAGCTTATAGGAAGAGATGTATTGCCTGATTTAAAAAAGGATATTGAGGAAGCATGGGAAGTCTACACAGATAAGGACGGAAACGTTGGTTCTGATACGTTGCAATTTTGTGCAATGGTAGTTGGAAGAATAGTTTCATACGGACCTTATGTGAATTTGTTGAAATCGGCTCTTTCAAATGTTACAAGCACAGAAAATTTAAACACGATTTTCGGTGAGGGCTATTCAAGATATGGAATGAGTAATATGACAATAGATGCAATTGCAGAACCCATTCTTCAACTTTGCTTGGGAAATGATGTTGACTACAGTTCTCTTGTTTTGAATTTTGCCACCCCGTTCGGAGGAAAGCAGATTGAAAAAACAGGAAAAGCTATAGCGGATTACGGTATTGTTCCAAAATTGAAATTTAATACAAAAGAGGGTTTTAAAGATGTATCTTCGGATATTCCCGCACATTATAACTCTGACGGTTCAATAGGTTATTTTTTGGACAATACTCCCACCGAAAAAACAAAAGCGTTTTTGTTTGGTACAAATGCAACGAAAAACGCACAAGATTATTATGACGGAAAAAGCGTTAAATATAATCTTGAAACAACGGAAACTATGCGAGAACTGAAAGATAAAGGAATATCACCGCAAACCTATAATACATACCGAACAAAATTGAAAGAAGCAGGAAAGATAAACAGCGAAAATGCAATTAAAGTCTTGGACGGTATGAATTTAACGGTTAAAGAGAAAAACGCCCTTTTCGGAGCTACAAATAAAAATTGGAAAAAATCCTATTATGAAGCAAAGACAGATAATTTGCTTTCAGACCTTACAACAAGGCTTAACGATATTATCGAAAACGGTACAGAATCGCAGAAAACAAGAGCGAAAAGCTTGAAAAGTATTATAAATCAAAGTAATTTTAAAAATGATATAAATTTTTACGAGAAAACTATTGGTCGGCAAAAAGAAAAGTGGTATAATGAAGATAGTGAAGTAATTATCAACTTTAGAAAGATGCAATTTAAAAGTGCCACAAGCCTTTATAATTTGTATGACAAAGTAATAAAAACAATGGAATAGGAAGTGAAAAAAATGGGGTTCTCCACAGATAAAAAAATACCGACAATAAGTTTTATTGCTAACGAAACGAAACGAGCAACCGGGCTTTATGGCCCGGAAGCTATTCTTTCAGATTTGACAGAGCTTGCAAAAATGTTTGACCCGACAAGTACGCATGAAGAAGAAATACCGGGCGGAATAAGAGAATGCAACTTTTCAACGGAGCTGAAAGAACGATTTATGGAGCTTTTGGAAAAAGCACATGTGCATGAATATGATGCAGAACCGTTTGAAAACAGTGATGGACTTGTAAAAAGCGGAAAGCTATTTGAATTTTTTAAGAAATATGCAACGATTAAATATTTAAAAGAAGAATTGGAAAAATATCTTACCAAACAACAGGCTGATGTAATTTTTGATAACATTGAGCAGACAATTGAAGAAGATCTTGTAAAAAAGGAAGAACTTAATAATACTTTACAATTATACGAAACCAAAGAAAATGTTGAAAAATGGTGTGATAATGCAGAGGAACTTTTTGAAGAAACGTGGACTAAAATAGACTATGTGAAAAATGATGTATTCGAGCTTTCACAAAAATCCATAACGTATGCCACAAAAGAAGAGCTTGAGAACTACGTTAAAAAGGACGATTACAGCGGTATAAACAGTATGAATTACTTTTATGCGGATAACTTTAATAACGGATTGTTTGGGAAAATAGACACATCGGGAGCGTTGATTTGCGATTACATATTCAAAAATAATTCAATGTCGGATATTACAGTGGATTTGTCAAGTTGCTATTCAATGGTAGGCGGTTTTATGGGTTCAAGCGTGGAAAATGTGACTTTTGAAAACGGCACACCTAAATTGCAAAAAGCAAACAACCTTTTTCGTGGGTGTACGAAAATGGTGTCCGTAACAAGTCTTGATTTAACAAATTGTGACAGCGTGAAATATATGTTTATGGATTGCGAGAGCTTGGCTCAAAGCCTTACGATAAAAACAAAAGCAACAGATTTGTCGTATATGTTTTACAACTGTAAAAAAATTGCAACCATAACTCTTGACACTCCCAATTTAAAAATAGCAAAAGGAATATTTACAGGTTGCGAAAGCTTAAACAAAATAACTATAAATACTCCGTTAGATTATAGTGCACTATTTAACGAATTGCCGACAGTTAAAAATAAAGAGATAGAACTCGTTAATCAAAATTTGGGAGTATCGGCAGACGTTGAAAAAATTGCAACTTCCAAAGGTTGGAGCATTAAATACGTCAGTGTAGTAAACAAAGATTTTGCTACAATTTATTAAAGGGGTGAAAAACGAATGGTTAGTATAACTGATTTTAGAGGTGGTTACAACGATACAAAATATTCATTGAATATTGCAGATAATGAATTTAGCGAATTTTCAAATGTTGACCCTTTAAAAAATGGAGGATTTAAAATACGAAACGGAACGAAAAATGTAAATAACGAAGCGTTTCCCGGGAAAGTAACACAGATTATTGAATGGAAGTTAAAAGACGGAACAACGAAGACTATAGTTATTTCGGGAAGAAAGATGTATGTATTATCTTCTGTTTTTGGGTCGTATAAGTGCGTAAAATATAACAATGAAGAATTAACGCTGAACAGGGACACAGTAAGTTATGTATTTTTCAAAGACAATTTTTATTTTACAGACGGAAAAACGATGTACAAATGGTCCGATGGCACATATTACTTGCACAATTTAAGTATGACCGAGCCTTATTCTTTTAAAAGAGGTGACATTATAAAAATAACGGCAACGGAAAAAGAAACAGGATTTGGAAGTGCAAATTTAAGTGATGTACGACAACCTTTTTCAAAAAAAATAAGTTATGTTATCCGTTATGAAAAAGACAGTTTTAATAAAACTGAAACTTATGATTATCAAGAGTTTGATATACAGGCTTCTATATATAACGAGGACGATAACGGACTATATTCTTTGCAAACTAAAGAGGTTAGTTATACACAAGAATTGACTGGAAGTTTTACTACAGAATATATCGAAATAGACGGATACGATTATTCTTATATTAAAATATTCATAGGAAATAAAAATGAAATTGTGCCAACTCATAAAATTAGTTCAGGTATACACGATTTGAAAACTTTTGATATAAGAGTTCAATATATTTATATTGCGTCAAGTGGGATTGTTCAATCTGAAAAATTTACAGCAGTAAAATTATCTCCGGACTATGTAAAAAAAGCAACGGTAAACGATTATTACATATTTGAGAATGATGTAGACAATTTTTATCCACATAATTATAACTACGAAACCAACAAAAGATTTTATGGCAACTCTGCTTCTTTGAAAAAGATTGAAAATATTGAAGAATATGAATTCAATATTCAAACTGTAGAAGTTCCTTTTGACATAATGTCATGTGAATATTTTTCGTATCACCCACAGTCATTCAGATTTTTTGCGAGCGGAAATCCGTATGATCCATGTGCCTGTTATTACAGTGGCTTGAATGATTTTGAAAGCTGGGAAACAGCAACAGACGAAGACACCGTTGTGAATGTAATTTACCCGAGGTATAATTACGGACCGGTTACAGGACTTATTGCCACAGGTAATTATATGTTGACTTGCTACAAAAACGGATTTTCTTCTGTAATAGGATATAATCCCGATGAGTATGTATTTGCGAATTTGAGTGTTCCTGTTGGAGTAGCTTCCACGAAAACGCTTTGCATAATACCGAGCGGATTGGTATTTTTTGCAGATAATTCAATATATTTGATGTCAAATTCTCTTATTGGCACAGATTATGTAAAGATACCAAGCCAAAGTGAACTTGTGAATATTTCAAAAAACAAATGTGAAAACATATTGAAAGATTCAAGCAATCATGTTGGAAAATATTTTGATAATAAGTATTATTTATATTTTCTTGACAAAAACAGTACACCGAAAATACTGGTATATGATTTTGATTTGGGAAGTTTTTCGCTTTATGAAGACATTGAAGCTAATTGCTTAATGGTAAAAGAAAACAATTCTTTATACGGCGGAAACGGGAAATATGTTTTGGATATGTTTTCCGATGGAGTAAGCACAGATTTTTACGATGAAATTTACAGACCTATAAAATTTTGTGTTAAATCCAAGCTTTTTGATTTTTCTCAAAACTATGGAAGATTTAAGCTTGAAAAGATTTACATTACAACAAATTATGTAGATTATTCTTTATCAAACGATAAGACCAATATTTATCTAACGCTGAAAAATGAGTATAAAGAAGAAAAAAGCGAAACGAATACAAGGTTTGAGGGTGGTAATCTTTGGACAAACAGTCTACAAAACAGCTTATGGACGTGCAATGACGAATATGTTTCATATTTACTTGACACAAATATACTTTTCCATAGGATAAGCTTTTGCCTTGATAACAAAGAAAAATGCAATTTAAAAGAGCCTTTTGTGGTATACAGTATAAGCTTTGAATTTTCGGAATGTCAGAAAGCGTTGCCGATGTATAAAAACGATGTAAGAAAAATTAATAAAGATATAAATTTGAATTATGAAAGGAGATAATCAATATGGCAATTACAAATATACAAGTAAACGGAAAAACGAGTGACGAAAAAAGGAATGATACTTTAAAGCAAAAAAACGGCGAAAAAATTAAATCGGCATACAGCTCAGAAGAAACATTTGATAATACTTACACACCGAAAAATACAACCGTTTCAACCAAGCCTAGAAGCTCATACAATGAAAAAAACGGTTATTCTTACAATAACGGTACATTTTCAAAAAGTACAATAGACCCGAAATTGAATTATGTAAATGTTAAAAAGTCGGGCGATACTGCAATGGATAATACATTGGAAAATGCAGGAAGGCTATACAATATAAAAAAAGAGTATGAAACAAAGTCGAAAGCCGATCCTAATTTTAACAGCAGTGATTATGCGAAAAATTTGACAAGCGAAGCCGACAGGATAAGAAAAACTGCTAATCTTCCAGACGATTTTTACGGTGCAGGAGTTACAGCCGATGATGTAATGGCGAAAATAAATTACATATTGGATTCACCACAGTATCAACAATCAAAAAGTAACACGGATTTTAAAAATCTTTTGAGCGAATATACTCAAAACATATTTACAGAGCTTACCAACGAAGAAAAAACAAGGGCGGTTTTAAGCTATTTGGAAGCGAAAGAACAAGCCGAAAATATTTTTAAACCTCAAATTGAGCAAGCTGTTAAGGATACAGTTGAAAGCCAAAACAACGCTTCTGTAATGAGGGGAATGTATGGACAAGTTCCTGCAAGTATTCTTTCTTCAAAGGCTCTTGCCGATGTTGCTTTGAAAGGACAGACGGCAATTAATGATTATGCAATGAATCTTATTTCACAGGACAAGGAAGACGCATTGAGAGAATATGAAATAGCAATGCAAAACAAACAAAATAAGGTGAACGGTTGGGAAAAACTTATTGAAAACCTTAAAATCGGCTATGACGTTGACCAAAATTATCTTGCAAATAAACAAGCACGTGAAGATGCCGAAAATCAAGCCACGGCAGAAGCTATTCAACAAGAATTTGAAAATGCTTTAAAGATTGATGCAAACAACAGAGCATGGGGCGAATTTGGTTTAAAACAAGATAATTTAGCTTTAGACAAAGATAAATTTAATTGGGAACAGATAACAGATAGTCACGATATGGATTTAGCGGACAGAAAACAAAATTATGCAGAATATGAATCCGAACGAGATTTTAATCAAAGACAAGTAGAACACAACGATGATATGAATTTGGGTTATTACAAAGCTAACATCTCAGCTTCTAAAGGTTCAAGCAGAAGTTCAAAAACCACAAAACCAACGAAATATGACAGTGCAACAAGTTATATAAAAACAACCTATTATGATAAAAACGGAAACGTTATAAATCCCAATACAGCAACAGCAAAACAACTTCAAAATGCAACAGCTGTTCCTAAAATGTATATTTCAAATTCTTCTATTATAAAGAGCAATGGCGAGGTTCAACATTGGTTTACACAAGACCAATTGGAAAAAGAAACAGCTAAGGGAAATCTTAAAGTTGGATACAACAGTTCCGGACAAGAAGTATATTATTTTAAAAATACGCTTTAAGGAGGTAAAAAAATGAAATTAAAAGATTTTTTAAACAGAGCTTCGCTTATATTGGGTGAGGAATTGGGTAACGAGGCAATAATCTTTTACAATGAGTTTTCAAATTATTTAAGTTTAAATAAGCCCGAATATGCCACAAAGCCAAAAGAAACGGTTTTTGTTTGCGAAAATACAGACAGCGATAAATACGAAATTCCAAACGATGTACTTTTTGTTTGCGGAATTTACAAAGACGGTAGGAATGCGAAATATTTAAATATAAACAATATTATTGCTTTTTTTGAAAAAGGCGAATACAAAATAAAATATACGCAGTATCCCGAAGTTGTAAATAATATTGACGATGTTGTAACTCACAACCCCGATTTTGACGATAGCCTTGTTTATTATTTGTGCTATAAAAAAGCGGTAATAAGCCAATATCCTCAAAGTCTTTGCAATATATATTATCAAAGCTTTAACGATTTGTTTAATTCAGCTTGCAAAAATTTTTCAAAGACAAAAAGCAACTATATTCCAAAAAACAGTTTTTTGTAGAGAGGGGGTGGTGAAATGAATAAGAAAAAAATAACAGCGACAGCGACAGCTGTTGCGGTGGCGG
>CAYPIJ010000082.1:0-5138 GCA_964410755.1 uncultured Oscillospiraceae bacterium
CCGCCACCGCAACAGCTGTCGCTGTCGCTGTTATTTTTTTCTTATTCATTTCACCGTCCACCCCTTATCAGTTGCTATTTTCTTCACTTCTTCCGGAACAGTTCCGCTGTTTACGGTAATAATTCCGTTTATGGTGTTTTGCAATGACGAAAATAAAATTTCAAAATTCGTCTCTGCATCTATAACGATATTCGCAAGGTTGTCACAGCCTGTGAATGTTCCTGTTGCAATCTTTAAATTCGGTGCTATAAGCGTTATTTTGGCAACTTTTTTACAATTATAAAACATATACGATAAATCTGTCGCAACCGTCTCAATTAAAAGGTCAGATGTTAAACTTTTACAATTCGCAAACATATATTTTACTGAATCGCATTTTTTCAGGCTAAGACCTGTTATTAATGTTAGCTTTCCACAACTCCGAAACAAGTCATTCGCTTTTTGTAAATTCGGAGTGCCGTTTTCAAATACTACGGTTTCAACGTTCGAACCGTTAAACCCCCCGATTGCTGAATAGCAATTTGACAAATCCACAGATATTTTTTTCATTGAATTGTTTTTAAAAATATAGTCTGCCAAAACTACTTCAGAGGTTTTTATCTCTTTAAAAAGTGAGTTGTTATAATCATTTGAAAAGAAGTACGAAAGGCTTTTAAACTTTAAAAGTATCTCTTCAAATGACGGAATTAAACACGCTCTACCTTTAATATGTGATTTAATCTGCACTCTCCCGTTTATGTATGTTGAACGTATTATTTTACCTACTATTATTTCAACCATTAAACTGTCACCTCTTCGAGCACGAAAAAGGCTGTTGGTGGCACAACGGTATAAACTTTACCGTCATGGGTGTTAATTTGTACATCGTATATGTATTTTTTAAAATCCATTTCTCGTGTGTCTTCCGGAAGTAGCTCAAACGTTGTTTTTCCGTAAACAGATTTTTGCAAAATTGGAGCAGGATCTTGTATATTTTCTTTTACTGAAAAAGTAACAACGTCACCACCGTCAAGAATATAGTCGGCATTTGTTTCGTCCGTTAAAATAATATTAAATTCTGCATTATCACCTCGTGTTAATTTTATTTCGTTTTTTTCATTGATTTTAAACATTTTCTTTATTTCCTTTCAATTTTTACAATTGGAGCAATGTCGCAATAGCAATTAGGGTGAAATGGCGGAATGTCAACTCCGATTTTCGCGCCTTTTATTTCAACCTCTTTATGGTGTTTGTCGCGGCAAAAGTCACACGTTCTCTTTTTTCTTTCACAAAGTATTCTCACCATGTCGCATCCGTAATCTTTATATGCATCCAAATTGGCACGATTGACAACCTGCGACATTTCTGTTCTTACAAGTCTTTCAGCTTTTGAAAATTCCACGTTGTGCCTTAATTGAATAAGCTCAATTGCTTCCGTTTTACTTTTTCCTCTTATGAGGCAATCCGCAACGATTTCTTCAAGGTCTTTGGAAAGTTTCTCATTCGCTTGCCATACCCTTTTACTGAAATGCTTACCGCTCCAATTCGTTTGTAACACCTTTTCAACCCTCTTATTATCCACCATCGCAAAAGGTGTCTTGTTATGAAAAAAGTATTTCGTACTCTTAAAAGTCTGTTTATACGCTTTTTTCAATTCTCTTTCCATTTCTTTTTTAAGCCTTGCGGTGTTGATATTGCATTCTTCTTTTATCGTCTTTTTTAAGCTCATAAAATGAGAAAATTTATAAAGCTCCGAACGTGTAAGATTTTTTCCCGACAGTGTTTTTATGTAAAGCGTATCTATTTCTTTTTTCATTCTCTTAAATGATTCACGGTACATTTTTTTCAAATTCTTTTCGGAAAAACATTCGTCCTTTATGTCGTCAAGTCTATCCTGCCAATAGTTCTCACTACTCATTCTTCTTTGTCCTCGTCATCTTCGGGAGTAAAAGGGTAATATTCACTTTTTTCCAATCTTTCAGATTGTAATTTTTTAAATTCGTTTTCTACGTTATCCACGAACGGTAAAAGCTTCAAAAGCGTTTGGTCTGAAACAGTATCTTTTAACATCTGTATTACCGTGGCAATGTCCGTTAAGTCGCTCGGTACGTTTCTTGTGAACGCAAATTTTATAAGCTTATAATCTACCGAATAAGCTTTAGCAATTTTTAAATAATTACAAATCAATTCATATCTTCTTGAAAGTCCTTTTTTGAAATAATTCTCGGTAATCTTTATTCTATTTTCCATATTGATAAGCTTATATTTTATAGCCTTACCGCTTAGGTTATTTGTAAAGCTTTCGTCAGACATATTTACAGTATTGGAAAATTTGAAAATATCCGTATCCAGCCTTGACTTAATATTCTCTATGTGAGTATCGTTCGTCTGTTTAACCAGCCATTGGGCATTGCCGTCCCCCACGATAACTCTGTTTGACTTCATATCTTTTATAAGCTCTTCGTCAAACTGCATTCCTGAAATGAATAAATAGGCATCTGCGAACTGTTGAAAATCGTTAATGCTGTCCGACTGCATTATATCATATCCGTCTATAAGCGAGACAACGTCTTCGTAATCGCCTGTTTCTTCCTCGTTATTTTTATAAACAACAACCGGAACGCCCTCAAAGTAGTGTGGGACTGTTTCCAAAAGTCTAAGTCCAGCACCCTCTATTATTTCAAAACTTGTCTTTTCTCTTTCGTCATAATAATCTACATACCTTTTTGTAAGCTCTGTGTCGTAGTCAAACACGTCGTAAAAGTAAATAAATTCTTTAAGCTTTTTATCGATAGTTTCAGTGTAGTACGGTATTGAAGTCAAAACATCGAGTGCCGAATATCTCACGTTTTTTTCTTCGTCTATCCACAAAAGTTCGTAAGCTACACCGAATTTAGAAACATTCGTTGCTACCGCAACGTTATGCGTTTCCTCGTCATTTGTTTTTTTTAATTCTTCAATCTGTTTTTGAAATTCTTCCGGAACTGCTTCGTCATATTCATACGTTACAGGAGCTCCCATGAAGTAACCGACTGTATTATTGACGATTGACTTTGCATAATTGTGCACGAGCTTATTGTTTGGCTTTCCGACTTTCTTTACAACCTTTGTTATCTTATTTTTTATTTTATAATAATCGTCAAGCTTTTTCAATCTTCTTTGTTCGTGATTTTCAAAATAGTCTATTCTTTTTAAAATCTCTACCATTTTTGTATTTTTCCCTCCCCTACAATCCAAGCATTGATTTTGGCAACACTTTCGGTACATTCTTCCTACACTGTGCGCTATACCTTAATGCGTCTATACAGTGGTTAAAATTATCTACAGGTTTATTTATATATTCATTTGTTTTTTTATCCTTTTGCCAACTGTAATTTTCAAATTCCGTTATCGTATTTGTGCATTTATCGTTTATAACGAATTTATACTGTTGCATTTCGTCAAGCCCTTCATTGACGCTCCCTTGTCCTTTTTCCGCAGGCTTTATCCTATATATGCCTTTATTCTTTATTTCGACTATGCTTTTCTGCTCCGCACTATCCGCAACAATCGTACTTTTTGAAAGCCCCATATATTTAATCATGTCGGCTATTTTATCGTTGGTCTGCCCTGTTGCATACCATTCATTTACAACGTACCATACTTTATTTTTTTCGTCTACATAACTTTCAGTCAGTGCTGTCGGGTCGTTTGTAAAACCAAAGTCAAGACCTACAAGCCTTTCAAGTCCCTGTTTATTTCTTATTTTGTTTACATCAAGGTCTTTCGTTTCCCAATTTGTAAACACGAGCTTATCCAAGCTACAATATTCCCCCAAAGCATAAACTCTGTAATAATTATAGTTTTCTTTTATAAGCTTTTTTAATGAAACAACATAACTTTCGTCAAGCCTTTCATTATTCAAATACGTTGTCTTTAAAATCCTTGTATCCTCGTCCGCCTCTGCATCCGGGGCGAACCATTTACTGTATGTCCAATTTACTTTTGAAATTGGGTTAAATGTAAAATAAAATTGCAAATTCTTAACCTTTGTTCTAAGCCTCAAATCTAATTGACTTACATCTTCAGGAAGAAGTTCCGTCGCCTCTTCCGCCCATATATCCGTAATATCAAACACTGATTTTATCTTTTCCGGGTCATCAAGCCCTCTACAGATTATCTCACTTCCGTTTATAAAGGTTATACTTTTGGAGCTTCGATTGATTTTTACATATTTCATTAACCCCCAATTCGAAAGTATTTCGGTCAGCAATCTGAAAACGCTGTCTTTCGTCGTTCTTTCTATCTTTCTTACAACAAGAATTCTTCTTTTACTCATTAAAGCTTTTATTATTATTTTCTGTCCTACAAAATAGCTTTTTCCACTTCCTGCACCGCCATAATACACTTCATATCTTTTGGAGTAATCTGTTATATACGGTCTATACGCTTTCAAAAAAACTTTGCTGTCAATATCTATTTTTAAATTCATTCATTATCACCGTTAAAGCCTACTGTGATTGTGTCTTCGTTGTCTTCTACAAATCCCTCTGTCTGTGCTTTATACAAAAGCTCACTTGCTTTTAAGCGCATTCCCAAAGGTATTTTTTTATTCTCCGAAGCGTAGGGCGTTGCATCGTCTTGCATAAAGCTTAACTGCCTCTGTTCTTCATTCATATAATCACGGTAATTCAAAGCATTGGGATTTTGAAGCGTTCCTCTAATAATGTCCGTCCAGAACTCTCTAAGCTCCGTTTCGTCTGCGATTCCTTTATTATAAATCTGTTCCGCTTTTTCTCTCATAAGCTTATTTATGGTTTTTTTAACTCCTACCTTTTCCATAAGCTTATACGACTTTGACTTTGCATACGCTTTTGAATATCCTGCCGAAACAGCCGCCTGAAATATATTATATCCGTTTGAAACGTATTCGACGCAGAACATCATTTCTTTCCCTGTTAATTCAAGCGAAAACGGATTTTCTTTTTGTTCGTTCATTATTTCACCCCTTACTCTTTTTATTTAATTATAACACCCTTTTTGGAGCTTGTCAAATGCCTAAATCCCCATTGTTTGCCGTTTTTTTCTTTTCTTCTCTTTTGTTGCCTTTTTCGTTCACACAATTTTCACAAACATAAAAAAAAGAGCTGTTTTTTTCAAACAACTCTTTTTTGAACAGC
>CAYPIJ010000082.1:5238-8517 GCA_964410755.1 uncultured Oscillospiraceae bacterium
CAGCCTACCAACAGCCTACCAAAATAAAGTTGGTAGGCAAAAAAACATAAAAAAACGTTAAAAAAAATTACCATTTCGCTTAAAATGGTAATTCTTCTATTTTTTCCACCTTGTTTTTTCTTCGCCAATATTTTTGTGCCCCATATTGTCCTATTATCGCTGGATTTCTCGCTTTTTCCCAATCTTCCATATTGTTGAGAATTTGTCCGATTTCCGCACTGTCTTTTTTCGAAGGCTTCAAAATGTGCTCGTTCAGGCACTCCTGCCAAATCATTATGATGCACACTCTTTTTCTTTCTTTCAAAAATTCGGTAATCAGTCCCACTCTGTAATCGTCTTCAGTTGCCTGCTTTTGTTCGTCTCTGATTATTTCTTTCAGTTCTTTCGTTGGATGAGGGGGGAGACAGTCATATTTGAATTTCTCACGAGCTTCGGCCCAACACTGTTTTATATATTCTTTTATCTCTTTTTCATGATTATATATTTCGTCTCCGTCCGTGTTGACTTTCACGGGGTAAAATCTCCTTGACCCTGTTGGGTCATTAAGAAACTGTTCCTTATTCGTCGTCCCTATAAAGATGCACTGTCTTTTGTGGTCAAGCACTCTTTCGCCGTAAGGCTGACGGTAACGGTCATTTTGACGTGAAATAAAGGATTTTACAGCTTCCGCCTCTCTCGATTTGGTAAGCGCTAACAGTTCACCTATTTCGCAAATCCAAGCTCCTTGAAGTACTTCCATTGACTTCTGACCGTCTACTTCTGTTATTTCCGTAAAAAACTCGTCTTGTATCGCTAGCCATTTAACAAGAGTGCTTTTTCCGCAACCTTGCTCACCTATAAGAACAGGCACTTCGTCAAACTTGCAACCTTTGTTGTAAACTCTATTTATCCCTCCTGCAAAGATTAATCTTGAAACTTCTCTTATGTACGGTGTGTCTTCGCATTTTCCGATGTCAATAAGGAATCTGTCTATCCTTTCGGTGAAATCCCATTTTATGCCGTCCAAAAGCTTTAAAATGGGGTGGTATTCCCTTTTTTTAAAAACAATATTGAAAGCGTCTTTGCACTTTTGGACGTGGTGAATTTTATATTTTTTCTCGATATAATTCCTCGCCTTTGAATCGTCGGTATCAGTCCATTCTTCAGTCTTCCCATCGACTTCATGCTCGGGTGCTTCTTTTAATGCGTTATATTTCAGAGTCATAAAATAAAGGTCATTGTCTATAATGCGAAAAAAATTATCTATAGTCGTTTTCGGAAGACCGTATCTATTGGTTTCAAGCCCCAAGTCAATAATGTCTTCAAGGTCAACTTGTTCCGGAACAGCTTCAACTGAATGGGGAGTGTATTTCTTTATATACGAATCTATTACAGGTTTAAAAGCGTTGGAAAGCTTCAGCGCATTGGCTCTTGCTTTAAAAAGTCCAATCACTCTTTCACGTTCCGTTTTATCCGTTATTTCAAAAATTTTCTCCAAATTTTCTGAAGAAAAAAGCTCCGAAACGTCAAGCTCCATAATCTCTTTATCATTCACATTTTACACCTCGCCCTCAAATTCAAGAAACTTCTGCATATCCGCTTTAAAAAGCGTATATCTTGCTTTTAAATTCCTATCTATATCATTATTAAAGTTTTTCTTAAAAACGTCAAAATTGTCTAACTCGTAGTCTATGCGGTCGATATACCCCTGTGTTATTCCGTTTTGTGGCTGTTTTAAAAGCCAACGTCTGAAATCGCACAGTCTGCCGTAAGCATAAGCGTTATACTTTTCTTGTTCTTCCTTTTTCTTCTTTTCTTCCTGCCGTCTCTTTGCCTGCATTTCCACATTCTTCTTTTCTTTCGGAGACATTGTGCGAAAAAGGTTCAACCCGTGTTCATTATCCATTATTTTAAGGGCTTCTTTAAAATCCGCATTGTGGTATTCCATGTAGAATGTTATAACGTCACCGCCTTTACCGCAGCCGAAGCAGTGATATTTTTTTCTATCGTTGTAAACTTTAAAGGACGGTGTTTTTTCCGCATGAAAAGGACAGCAGGCGAATCCGTTTTTATTTAATTTTATGCCATATTGCGAAAGCACGTCCATAAGGTCAACGCGCGCCTTTATTTCTTCAACGCTTAACATTTCATTCTACCTCTTTTACATAGTTCTTTGCAGTTTCATACATCGTTGTTAAGACTGCCTCTGCCGTTCTTCCTGCCTGTTTATTTTCAGCTCTTTCAGCGAAAAAAATCGTAAGCCACGTCATCTCCGTAAGCAGGTCAATATATTTGCCTTCTAATTCTATATCCGTAAGCTCCGGAAGCTTTCTATCTAAATTTATCTTAACCATTTTTTTCTTCCTTTCTTTACATCAGGGCCGTTGTTATGTTCAGAAGCGCAGAAAACAAATAGAACGCACTTCTTACATAGTTTTTCATAAAAAAATCTGTCGTCGCTGCTCCGATGAACAGCGATATAATTATTATTGGGAATATATTTTTCATTTTTCTTCTTCCTTTCTATTTTAAAAGCATACACCACAAATTAAAATTTGAATAATTTTGTGTTGTTAAATTGTGTGCCACAATGTCTATGTAACTCAAAGCCCCCCAAAGCATCACTCCGATGCTTATTATCGTTATGATATTTAAAAAAAGTTCACTCTTTGAAATCTTCATTTTTTCCTCTTCCTTTCAGCTCATTTCCCTTGCAAGCATAGCAACGGAAATATAATTGTATTGATTGAATGTAAAATATTTTTGCACGCCTTTTCTTCCCAACCCTGTAAAATCCATTACTTCTTTAACATTCAACATCTCTTTCGTTGGGTAGGCTGCCTTAATTCTTTCCAGGTTGTCCCTGTAACTTAATTTTTCTCGTGGCATTTTTCGTCACTTCCTTTCTTCTTATAGAACGGACAGAGGTTGTCCGAAAAAACACAATACATGCATCTAAGCGCGTCACAGTGTTTTTCTTCTACGTTGTAAAAAATACAATCTTGACTGTATATTGGTAGTTCCATTTTTTTCTTTCCTTTCTTTCTATAGCATTGAATCGGGAGCTATGCGTTTTAATTATTATAAAAAATTATACATTTGAAAGGAGGGTTAAAAAAATATGTTATTTATGCAAAAAGTTATTCTTTTTCTTGTTTCTTATCTTTATCCGGTATTTTTCATAGCTCCCGATTCAATGCTATTTATTTTTCCCAAAGGGCGTTTTACTGCCCCTTGGGGGGGAATTAAAGCAAATCTTCAATCTTACATTCCAATGCTGTCGCAATCTTTTTGGCAACG
>CAYPIJ010000083.1:0-8497 GCA_964410755.1 uncultured Oscillospiraceae bacterium
AGATATTGTAATGCCACTTTTAACGAGCTTGGCAAACGGTGGATTTATTTGGATTTTGATATGTTTGGTATGCATTCTTATAAAAAAGACAAGAAAATGCGGAATTGTGACAGCGGGTTCTTTAATATTTAACCTTTGTGTTTGTAATTTGTTTTTGAAAAACATTGTTGCACGTTCAAGACCCTTTTCGCAAAATACTATAGTTGAAATTTTAATAAAATTACCGAAAGATTATTCGTTTCCTTCCGGTCATACAAGTGCATCTTTTGCGGCAGCCACGGCAATATTTTTGTATAATAAAAAGTGGGGAAGTGTTGCCTACGTTTTAGCAACGTTAATTGCATTTTCCCGTCTTTACCTTTATGTTCACTATCCCACAGATGTTATTTGCGGTGCTCTTATAGGAATTGGCTGCGCATTGGTTGCAAACGTTTTGGTGAAAAAGAAAATTCATAAATAAAAATGCTCTCAAAGTGTTAAATTTGAGAGCACTTTTTTTATAAAAACTTTTTCAAAACCTGTAATAGCTTAGCCATCGGAAGACCAACAACGTTGTTGTAATCACCGTCTATTTTTTCAACAAAAAGACCGCCTCTTTGTTGTATTCCGTAAGCTCCGGCTTTGTCAAACGGTTCTTTTGTTTCAATATATGCGTTAATTTCTTCGTCTGTGATGTCATAAAATTTCACTTTTGTTTCTTCACAAAATGTTTCTGCTTTTCCGTTTTTTAAAACCGTTACTCCTGTAAAAACGCTGTGAGTACGACCGGAAAGCTTTTTCAACATATTGTAAGCATCGTTTTTGTCTTTGGGTTTACCCAAAATTTCACCGTCTATTGAAACAACGGTATCAGCTCCTATAATAATATCGTTTTCGCTTTGTATGGTTTTTGCTTTTCTATAGCTTAACTCTTTTACAATTTCTTTGGGAGAAAGATTTTTTGAAATGCTTTCGTCGGCATCAGATGGTTTTACAATAAATTCAAAATCCGTAAGCTTCATAAGTTCGTATCTTCTTGGTGATTGAGAAGCAAGTATTATCATATTTTTTTATTCCTTTCAGTTGTTCAAAATTTTTACGTTTCCCAAAGGTGTTATGTTGTTGTTTGAATCGAAAACAAATGCTCTTATTTCGTAACTTCCGAAATCTTCGGGGATATTTTCGTATATAAAAACATTGTTGTTATTTTCTATTTTTTTGTTAAAAAGCTTAACAAGACAATTTTCGCTGTTGTAAACGCAACAATAAAGCTCTTTTCCTTCTAAATTGATACCCTCAACAACAGGTGTAATCTTTACAGTTTCACCTGCATTAAAACTCGTTTTCTTTTTGTTACTTGTATCAACAACGCTCATATAATCTATTTTTGATTTTGATAATTCGGAAGAGGTTATTGCGTTTATTTCGAAATTGCCAATAAACTCTTTTATGGTTACATTGTCATTATCTACAATTTTACACCTAAAATTATTTAAATCTATATTGTACGGAGATAAAGCAGTGTTAAGAAATGATTGCATAGGTTCAATCGAAACATCTTTCAATATTGCGATATCATTATTTACTATTGCCATTGTGGGCGATTCTATAGGAAGACGTGCATTTGCATTTACAATATTTCCGTTTTCATCATTAGTTTGTAAGTAGCTTGTTGTTTCAACACGTATGGCGTAGGTGTCATTTGTTATATCTAAAGGCTCTTTTAAATTAATTGTATAATAACCGGGATAATCTACATTATTGGTGTAATAAATTTCTTTTCCGGCAATATCACCTATAAAATATAATATATTTTCAGGTTTGCTTTCAACGTCTGAAAAAAATACGCTTATTTTGTAGCTTTGCCCGGGAAACATATAGAGAAGTACCGATTTTAATTGTTCTTGTTCATAATTTTTTTTAAATATATTTCCATAATACATTGTATTCCCGTCATTTAAGCTTAGACTAGTAATATCACAGCTTCTTGTGTATGAATTTATGTTTTCGTTGCTTTCTTTTTTTCTTATATCGATAATGCAACTTATATCTTGACATGCATATATGTCATAATACGATAAGTAGTATAATCCGTCTTTTCCATATTTTGTACCCCAACTGTTTTTTACGATAAATGCACCATTACCATCAGGTATATTTGTTTTAAATTCATCTTTTGAGTAATTATCGTCCCAACCGACAAGCAAAACTCTATGATTGGTTCCTGTGGAAGAAGAATGATAAAAATTCATATCTTCCTTTCCGGAAGAGTATATTCCCGAAGAGACACTACCGTATTTTTTTATAAGTTTTTTTATTTCTGTAATTCGAGCTTTTTTTGCTTCGTTATATCCTTTCATATTGCTATCGGATAAGTTTGGAATATTTATAATTCCCGATGCAACATATCCGGTGCTTGGATAATTGGCTGTAATTCCATAATCTTCCATTATGTCACTTTCCGTGTGAGGATTGTTACTGTCCAAAACAAATCCGGGACCAAAAATCATGTAAGTGTTACTTTGTTCTGTTGTTCCTCCTCCGGTTGCTTTATGATTATATCCGTAAGGACTGTTATATTGTGTTGACATTGTATATTTTATATGGTTTTCGGAAAAATCGTATACTGTGTTTTCTTTCATCATAACTGCTGTTTCCATAGCACCGCAAGTTGCAAAAGCCCAACAATCATTGCTGTGCTTTTGATCTTTTATCGGAGAAATATGATTGCTCAAGTAGTATTCCTCAAGAGTATCATCCGAATAAAAGCTTGAATAATATTCCGATGTTGTTTCCTTGTTATTTATAGTGTAAATTTGACCGTCATCGGTTATTTTGTAATATCTGTCTTTTTTTATTATATTGTTGGTGTAACTGTCCGTTTCCGCCAACGCAATATTTTGAAAATTAAGCAAACACACAAGAAGCAGTAAAAATTTTTTTGATATTTTCATTTAATTATACCTCACTCGTTCGTTAATATAATTCTATTATACACTTAATTTATGATTATGTCAATTTATTTATCATAATAAATTCGGAAAATGGCAAAAATATTATAAAATTAAAAAATGAAAGGTGAAAAACGTGACGGAAATAGTTTCATTAATAATAAAAACAGCAATAATGTACTTTGTGGTAACAACAGCTATGCGACTTATGGGGAAAAGACAAGTAGGGGAACTTTCGACTTGTGAAATAGCCGTCACACTTCTTATTTCCGAAGTTGCCACAATGCCTATAACGGATGAGGAAGCATCTGTTTTATACGGAATAATAAGTATTGGAGTTCTTGTGCTTTTGGAATTTATTATTTCCTATTTGGATTTAAAATTTTCTTTTATAACTCAAATAACACAAGGAAAACCAACGCTAATTGTAAAAGAGGGAAAAATAATTGAAGAAGCGTTGAGAAAATCTCGTCTTACACTTTCGGAGCTAAACGAAGAATTGCGACTTAAAAATATTTCAGTCAGTGATGTTTTTTGTGCAATTATTGAAACAAACGGTCAAATAAGCATAATTCCCACAAATTCTTCCGCAGGCGTAACAAGAGGTGATTTGAATGTATATGCCAAAAACGATCCTATTGATTTTGCAATTATTGCGGACGGAGAAATAAAAGAAAAAAATTTAAGTTTCATTGGAAAAGAAAAAAATTTTGTGAAAAAAGAATTAAAAAAGAGAAATGTGCAATTAAATGAGGTTTTTGCCATGTATGCAGACACAAATGGAGTCACATATTTTCAAAAAAAAGAAAAATTTTGAATTATTTGTAAAAAAGGCTTGAAAAAGTATAGTGCTTTGTGCTATAATATAAAATAACGTATTGTAAGTAAAATAAAGAGAAAGGTAATAAAGAAAAATGGATTACAACAAACTGACAAATTTAATTTTTAAAGAAGAATTACCGGAATTATCTCAAATATTTGAAAAATATCCGAAAAGACAATTGAAAGAGGGCGCAAAGGTTACCAGAATGGCACCAAGTCCAACGGGCTTTATGCATTTGGGAAATCTTTACGCAGCTCTAACAAACGAAAGACTTGCACATTTATCGGACGGTGTTTTTTATTTGAGAATTGAAGATACCGACCAAAAGCGTGAAGTTGAGGGAGGCGTTGAAGCCATAATCAAAGCTTTGGGAGATTTTGATGTTAATTTTGATGAAGGTGCAACAATTGACGGTGAAATAGGTATTTATGGTCCGTATAAGCAAAGACAAAGAGAAAAAATTTACAAAGCTTTTGCAAAAAAGCTTATGCTTGAGGGAAAGGCTTATCCTTGCTTTTGCAGTGAAGAAGACCTTAACGATATAAGAAAGAAACAAGAAGAAGCTAAAGAGGACAATATCGGCTACAGAGGAAAATGGGCTAAATGTCGTGATTTAAGCTTGGAAGAAATTGAAGAAAAAATAAGCAATAACGTTCCTTATGTTGTTCGTTTCAAAAGTGAGGGGAGCTGTGAAAACAAATTCAAATTCACGGACCTTGTAAAAGGCGATCTTGAGCTTACGGAAAATGATATGGATATTGTTATTTTAAAATCGGACGGTATTCCTACATACCATTTTGCTCACGTAATTGACGATTATCTTATGGGAACAACAAACGTTGTAAGAGGTGACGAATGGCTTGCTACCTTGCCTGTTCATTTACAGCTTTTCAGAGCTTTGGATTTGAAAGCACCGAAATATATGCACATTTCGCCCCTTATGAAAATGGACGGAACAACAAAAAGAAAGCTTTCAAAAAGAAAAGACCCCGAGCTTGCACTTGACTATTACAAAAAAGAGGGTTACATTCCCGAATGTGTTCTTGTGTATCTTATGACACTTCTCAATTCCAATTTTGAGGAATGGTTTGACAAAAACAAAGACAAATCTTTCAGAGAATTTCCGTTTTCTCCGAAAAAAATGTCTGTTTCGGGTGCGTTGTTCGACCTTGTAAAATTAGACGATATTTCCAAAAATATGGTTTCAAAAATGACAGCGGAAGAAGTTTTCAATCTTACTTATGATTATGCAAAAGCTTACGACAATGAACTTTTTGAAATTATGGAAAATAACAAGCAAAAGGTTATTGATATTTTAAATATCGGAAGAGGCGGAAACAAGCCCAGAAAAGATATTGCAAAATTATCACAAGTTAAGGATTATATTTCATATTTCTTTGACGAAATTTATTCTCCCGATTATACATTTCCAACGGAAGTAACGGAAGAAGACAGAAAATCTATTTTAAGTGATTACAAAAACACTTATGACGAAAATGACGATTCAAATCAGTGGTTCTCCAAAATTAAAGAAATTTCCGAGAAATACGGTTATACCACGAATATGAAAGAATACAAGAAAAATCCCGACGGCTTTAAGGGCAACATTGCTCATGTCAGCACAGTTATAAGAGTTGCAATATGCGGAAGAATGAACACACCAGATATGTACGATGTTTTAAAGGTTATGGGTAAAGATAAAGTAACAGAAAGGTTAGAAAAATGGATATAGAAAAAAACGAAATAATTGAAAACAATTTTATTCACGAAATAATCGATAAAGATTTAGATGAAGGATATGCAACGGAAGTGCATACACGTTTTCCTCCGGAGCCTAACGGATATTTGCACATCGGTTCCGCAAAAGCTATTTGGATAAACTATTCAACGGCCAAAAAATATAACGGAAAATTCAATTTGCGTTATGACGATACAAATCCCGCAAAAGAAGATGACGAATATGTTCAGTCAATTTATGAAGATTTAAAATGGCTCGGAGCAGAGCCAAACGGCGGTATTTTTTACGGTTCCGACTATTTTGATAAGTGCTATGAATTTGCTTGCAAGCTTATTAAAGAGGGAAAAGCTTATGTTTGTGACCTTAATGCGGAAGAAATGAGAGCATACAGAGGTACACTTACAGAGCCGGGAAAAAATTCACCTTATCGTGACAGAAGTGTGGAAGAAAATCTTGATTTGTTTGAAAGAATGAAAAATGGTGAATTTAAAGACGGTGAAAAGACTTTGAGAGCGAAAATCGATATGTCGTCACCTAACTTAAATATGCGTGACCCCGCAATTTACAGAATTGTACACACATCACATCACAGACAAAAAGATAAATGGTGCATATATCCTCTTTATGACTATGCACACCCTATTCAGGATGCACTTGAAGGAATAACATATTCACTTTGTTCACTTGAATTTGAAAATCACAGACCGCTTTACGAATGGGTTGTTGATAATATTGGGTTTGAAGTTAAGCCGAAACAAAGAGAATTTGCCAGACTTAACGTTACAAACACCGTAATGTCGAAAAGATATTTGAGAAAGCTTGTTGAAACAAATATTGTTGATGGTTGGGACGACCCAAGAATGCCTACTATTTGTGGTTTGAGAAGAAGAGGTTACACACCTGAATCTATTTTTGAATTTGTAAAAAAAGCAGGTGTTGCAAAAGCAAACAGTTTGGTTGATGTTGGACTTTTGGAATTTTGTATAAGAAACGAGCTTAACAAATCAGCGAAAAGAAAAATGGCTGTTTTAGACCCATTAAAGGTTGTTATAACAAATTACCCGGAAGACAAAGTGGAATATATTAAAATTCCCGATTGTCCGCAAAATGAGGAAACAACTTACAGAGAAGTTCCCATTACAAAAGAAATTTTTGTTGAACGTTCCGACTTTATGGAAAACGCTCCTTCAAAATTCCACCGATTAAAACCGGGAAGCGAAGTAAGACTTACGGGAACATATTTTATCACTTGTAACGAGGTTGTAAAAGACGAAAACGGAAATGTAATTCAGCTTAATTGTACTTATGACCCCGAAACATTTAACGGAAATTCTCCCGACGGCAGAAAAGTTAAAGGTACTATTCATTGGGTAAGTGCAAAATACGGCGTTGAAGCAGATGTTTATATGTTTGACAAATTGTTTACAATGGAAAATATGAAAGATATGCCCGAAGATAAAACTTACGACGATTATCTCAATCCCGATTCCGTAAAAGTTATGAAAGCAATTGTTGAACCGTCGTTGAAAGATGCCACAACAGATGAAAGATTCCAGTTTATAAGAAACGGATATTTCATAAAGGATACGAAAAACGAAAACGCTTTTAATTTAATTGTTGGTCTTAAAGATAGTTTTAAACTTTAATATTAAAAAAACACAAACAAAAGAACCTCAATCAGCATTAAGCTGAAAGAGGTTCTTTTGCAATTTATTAATTCAATTCGGTAGTTGGCTTCTCTTCTTGTAAGGTTATTTTTGTGGAATAACTTTTTCCGTCACGTTTGTATGTTACGGAAACTGTACTTCCTACTTTAAGTTTTTCTTTTTGCTTATTAAGTTCATCTATTGTTTTAATGGTGACACCGTTAAATTCAACGATAACGTCTCCTGCTCTCAAGCCTGCTTTTTCGGCACCGGAATATGAAACAACTTCATAAACGTAAACACCGACAGGAATGTTGTAATATTGTGAGTCTCTTTCGGAAACGCTTCTTCCAGAAATTCCTATTACAGGTCTTCCTGTAACATAACCGGAAGTTTTCAAGTCTTCAATTATTGGTTTCGCACCGTCGATAGGAATTGCAAAGCCGATACCCTCAACACCGGATGCACTCATTTTAGCTGAGTTGATGCCGATAACTTCACCGTAGCAATTTATTAAAGCACCACCCGAGTTACCGGAGTTGATTGCCGCATCAGTTTGAATAAGGTTAAATTGTCTGTCGTCAACTGTGATTGAACGGTTAAGAGCACTGATGTAACCAACTGTTACTGTTCCTGCAAGTTCATTTCCCAAAGGATTACCGATTGCAACGGCAAGCTCACCTACTTCAAGCTCGGAAGAATTTCCCAAGGTTGCATAAGGCAAATTTTTTCCGTCAATTTTAAGAACGGCAAGGTCTGTTGTTTCGTCGGCACCTGTTACCTTTGCATCGTAGGTCTGTCCGTCATTTAAAACAACGGTTACGCTGTTTGCACCGGAAATAACGTGATTGTTTGTGACGATATATCCGTCCGACGTAAGTATAATACCGGAACCGCTTCCTTCACTTTCCTGCATTGTACCGAAAATTGAAGTTGAACGAACCTTTGTATTTATTCCAACGACCGTAGGACCTACTTTTTTAGCTATTTCAACAACGCTCAATGCACCGTCTTTTGATGCTGTGGTTGTTGCTTTTGTATTTTTGTTGTCTTTCGTTGTTTGAGTTCTTTGCGAATAAGAAATTTTGCTTGCAAGCTGTTTTTCAACGGCACTTGGAACAACAATATTTACTGCTCCCAAAGTAATTCCCATGCCCAAAGCAAAAGCTACAGCGGATTTCATAAAAGATTTTGTGAAAATTTTTCTTTTTTTCTCTGGTTCTTCCGCATGCTGGGGAATAATTTCATAAAGTTTTTCATTTTCATAGTTATCCATAATATTTTCCTCCTTTTAAAAAATAAGAATAACTCTTTTAATATTTTTGTCTTTAAAAGATTTTGTATGTTATGAAAAATCTTC
>CAYPIJ010000084.1:0-8406 GCA_964410755.1 uncultured Oscillospiraceae bacterium
CTATCATTTGTTTTTTTCAAAACATCATTTCAGCAAAAACCGAGAAATACACTCGACTTCGCCTAACGGCTTCGCTCGGTATGACAACAGAAAACGGCACCGCCCTTTTTTATATGTCATTTCGACCGAGTGCAACGAGCGGAGTGTATCTCTCGGTTTCGGGCGGACACACAGGTACCGCCCCTACGAGTCGAAATGACATGGATAAGGATAGAAATGACATATAAAAAGGGCGGAAAAATCCGCCCAAATTGAAATTTTATAAAATTTATTTTAATGTGATTGTTACGTTTACTTTTCCTTTTATGTCTGCACAATTTACAATTTGCAAAATTCCATCTTTTTCTGTGGAAACTTTTTCATTATTTACATAAACTTCCGCTACTTTATCTGTTGCAAAAGCAAATCTTCCACCTTGTTTCAAAATGAAAATGTGAGAATTTCCATTGTCAATTTTTGTATCAACAATTGCAGGTGAAATAAATTTATCAATATCACCAACAACAGCCAAATCATCAACAAACGGTGCTATTGTGTAAAGACTTGCATCGTAAGGAACAAGCTCGAATTTGTGTTCTTCGTTTCTATCGGAAATTTTTGCTTTTTTTGCATAAAAATCAAATACAACAAATTTATCCCCTTTGATGTTGTGAACATCCGTTACTTTAAAGCTGTCTTTTATTGTTCTATCCTCTTTATCAACATTGATAACACCTATAACACCGCATTCTTTGCTCTTGTTGAACATTTTAAGAGCAACGTTTTCAGTCATTGGGTTTACCAAAAGTCTGTCTTGTGTGGGAAGAGCGAAATCGTCGCATTTCAAAAGCTCGCCGTCTTCCAAGCACAGCGGAATGATGTTTTCTCTTTCGCTTATTCCCAAAGGATCGGAAATGTAAACAGGTGCACCGCTTGCAGCATGAAGAACTGTGTTCAATTTTGATGTTTCACTTTTTGACCACATCATATCCCAGTCTGTGTGATAAAATTTGCTGTGGTAATATGAATTGTAAACATTATCAGTTGAAAAAGCGCGCATTGTTTCGGGTTTTCCCGGAATAAAGTCATTTGAATTTCTGTTTACCATTCCGACAGGACTATTCCACAAAAGTTCGTGCCCCATACCTGTACAGTTAATGCACGCACCATCAAAATGAAGTCCGACAGAGCCTTCCATGCCGTGGTGAGTGTTTCTTACAACATTACCGACAGCTTCATAGCCGTTTGTTGCAGCTTCAATTGAATATTCAACGTCAACTTTCAAAAAGTCAAAACCGCAATCACTCAAATATTCGTTTGCATAGTTCCAAAAACCAAAGCAATTTTCCGCATCAGTTTTTGGAATAAGCATTCCGTTTGGAAGTCTTACCATTTTATCGCTTAATTTGGAATGTATGGGCGAATTTTCAACAACACCTGCCCATCCACCTAAAGAAGCTTCCCAAATACCCATATATTTCATACCGTATTCGTTTTTCATTTTTGAAACAAAATTTTTCAATCCTTCGGGATATTTTTCAGGTACTTCTCTGAAGTCAACAATCTTATCGTCAGCCATTCCGCCGTTTTCTTCAATCTGATACCAGCCGTAGTCGACAAGCATCCATTTTACAGGGATATTTTTGTCTTTAAACTCCTGTGCTTTTTTGTAGAATTTTTCGGAAGATGTATCTTTTCCCATAGAATCCCAACTGCACCAACCCAAATATTTGAAATTGTCGGCAAGACGTGTATTTTTTCTTGAGCTGTTTCTTTTTTCCAAAACTTCAAAGCCGAAATCAACGTTTTTCTCGCTTATTTCGTAAGGGTCTTCGCCCCAAGTCAAGATAACGGTTTTGCAATCTATAGTTCTGTAACCGCCACAGAATGGAGCTGTTGTAAATGTCATACAGCCGTCAAAATTTTTGATTTCACCTTTATATGCACCGTCGCAAAGAGGCATAAGGTGGAAATATGTACCGTCATTTTCCCAAACTATAGATACTGATCTTTTAATTTTTGAAAAGCTGTCGCAAAAATATGCACCAACCCAACAGTCGGAATCTTCACCTACAGGAAAATCGGAACAGAAAATTCTTTCAGCATCTTTTTTCGGATAAAGCTTCACCGCAATTGAATCATAGGGAGCAAAATTTGCTCTTTTTTCCCATGCAACAGTCGGAGACATTTCTCCGAAAAGCTTTAAACAAGCGGAATTTTCCTTTCTGATAATTTCCATTTTTATTTTCGCACTGTAAACTTCATTTTTGTAAGTATAGACAAAATTATCTTCGTTACTTTCTTCTTGGCAAAATGTTAAATCAAGAAATTCGCCGTGTTCTGTTTTTACAAATAATTCAAAGTCGAATATTGCTTTTTCGTTAAATTTTAATGTTTGCATTTTTATTTTCTCCGTTTTTTTTGAATTTTTCCTTTATTATATCATATTTTTTTTCAAAAATCAATTGCAAAAGGTAGCATATTTATGTTATAATGTAGCATAGAGGTGAAAATAATTATGGCTAACATTTATAAAACTTTTCGTTCCGTTGTTTTGGAAAACAAAGGATTCCTTGATTTTAACCCAATTGAAACGGGATTTTCACAATGTGATGTAGGTTGCAGTTGCGGTCCCATAAAAAGAAGTCGCTTTATTGCACACTACGTTGTTTCGGGAAAAGGTACTGTTATAATAGAAGAAGATAAGTACGATGTAAAATCGGGTGAAGTGTTTTTACTGCCACCGGACAAAACCGTACTTTATTACGCAAATAACGAAGATCCGTGGGAATATATTTGGATAGGTTTTGACGGAAAACTATCCGAACGTTTTTTCGAGCTTGAAAGTCCTGTTTTTCCATTCGACAAAAGGATTTTTGAAGAAATAAAAATGATTGACCTTTATCCCGACACAAAAGAAGAATATCTTGTTACCAAGCTTTTTGAAATTTATATGGAGTTGTTTGGAAAACGTAAAAAATCAGACGTTGTGACGGCAGTTGCGGATTACATTGACCATTCATTTTCTGAACCGATTTCAATTGAAAACATTGCCAAAGACGTTATGCTTGACCGTCACCATTTATCACGAATTTTCAAGGCAAAAACAGGTGTAACAATGCAACAATATTTAGTTGACAAAAGGCTCAATCAAGCAAAAAAGTTGCTTTTAACGGGAATGGATATTTCCGTTTGTTGCGAAGCGGTGGGATATAACGATATTTTCAATTTTTCAAAGGCATTTAAGAAAAAATTCGGAATTTCTCCCGGAAAATTTAAGAAAAATAATTCATTTTAAGTTTCATATTTGCATAGATATAGTATCAAAAAAATTTGAAAGGTATGAGTGCGGATATGATGGTTATTACAAAAAAGCAAATAAAAAGATTTTGTTTTATCACAGCGTTAATAGCGTTTTTGCTGACTGTAATTACGCAAGTTAATCTAAAAACGTCAACAAAAGTCAATTTGAATGTAAGCGATTGGGGATTAAGCTATCAAAATGAGGGGAAAACACCTATTGGAAATGCAGACAAAAATTTTTTGAAAAAATATGACTCTTATTTTGTCGGAAACGAAAATGAAAAAGTCATTTATCTTACATTCGATTGCGGTTATGAAGCAGGATATACAAACAACATTTTGGACGTTTTAAAAAAGCATAATGTAAAGGCTACATTTTTTGTTGTAGGCAATTACCTTACATCTTCACCCGATATTGTAAAAAGAATGAACAACGAAGGACATATTGTTGCAAATCACACCTATACCCACCCTGATATGTCGGAAATATCAAGTGAAGAAAGCTTTTTTAAAGAGCTAAACGAAGTTGAAAAGGAATATGAAAAAGTAACAGGCAAAAAAATGCAAAAATTTTACAGACCGCCCAGAGGAAAATTCAGTGAAAGCAATCTTGCAAATGCTCAAAAGCTTGGATATAAAACAATTTTTTGGAGCTTAGCTTACGTGGATTGGTTAAAAGACAAACAACCCACAAAGGAAGAAGCATTTTCAAAACTTATTCCCAGAATACACCCGGGAAGTATCGTTTTACTTCACAACACATCTAAAACAAACAGCGAAATTCTTGACGAACTTCTTACAAAATGGGAAAATATGGGATATAAATTTAAAAATTTGAACGAATTGTAAAAAAAAATGAAAATATACTTGCAAAAAAACAAATTATGTAGTAAAATAGTATGTAATGAATAAAAAAGTAACAAAGGTAGGAATATTTTATGAATTATATCAGTACAAGAGATAAATCCAATAAAGTAAAAGCTTCTTTTGCAATAAAAGAAGGACTTTCAAAAGAAGGCGGTCTTTTTGTGCCGGAAGAATTTCCGAAGCTTACAAAAGAAGATTTTGAAAATTTAAAGAAAATCGACTACAAAAAAAGAGCCGCTTATGTACTTAAAATGTTTTTGGAAGAATTTTCACTTTCAGAGCTTGAAGATTTCAGTGAAAAAGCTTACGGAAACAACAAATTTCCAAAAAGTGTAACTCCCATTCACGAATATGATGAAAATACCAATTATCTTGAACTTTGGCACGGTCCCACTTGTGCTTTTAAAGATATGGCACTTCAAATGCTCCCCCACCTTTTAACATCTTCAGCTAAAAAAACAGGAGACGACAGAATTGTTACAATTCTTGTTGCAACAAGCGGTGACACGGGGAAAGCGGCATTGGACGGCTTTGCGGACGTTGAGGGTTCAAAAATCATCGTATTCTATCCAAAAGACGGTGTTTCAAAAATTCAAAAACTTCAAATGATTACACAAAAAGGTAACAACGTTTTTGTAAGCGGAATTAACGGAAATTTCGATGATGCACAGTCAGGCGTTAAAGCTATTTTCACAGATAAAGAATTTAACGAGCTTTTAAATGAAAAAGGCGTTGTTTTATCAAGCGCAAACTCCATAAACTGGGGCAGACTTGCACCGCAGATTGTTTACTACATTTCTTCATACATTGACCTTGTAAACACAGGAAAAATCAATGAAGGTGACAAAATTAACGTTTGCGTTCCAACAGGAAACTTCGGTAATATTCTTGCGGCATACTATGCAAAAAAAATGGGATTGCCAATTAACAAGCTTATTTGTGCATCAAACAGCAACAACATTTTGACTGATTTCTTATCGACAGGTATATATGACAGAAACAGAAAATTTATTCTTACGATGTCGCCGTCAATGGATATTTTAATATCTTCAAACCTTGAAAGATACCTCTACGATATAAGCGGAGGTAATGACGAATATATTGCAAAAATCATGTCGGATTTGGCAAAAGACGGAAAATATGAAGTTACAAACGAGCTTAAAGATATTATTAAAAATGATTTCTTTGCGGATTTTGCAACAGAAGAAGAAACTGCGGATATGATAAACGAAGCATTTACAAAAAAAGGCTATCTTATGGATACACATACAGCAGTTGCGGGAAAAGTTATTGAAAAATACAGAACAAAAACAAAAGATAATACGGTTACAATCGTTGCTTCAACCGCAAGCCCCTACAAATTCAATTCAAGCGTTTTGAAAGCTTTGGGTGAAGACGTAAACGGAAAAGACGAGTTTGAACAATTGAAAATGCTTAACGAAAAATCGGGTCTTGAAATACCGGAAAGCCTTTCATTATTAAAAGAAACAGCACCGAGATTTACCGATTTTTGCGAAAAAGAAAATCAAAAAGACGTTATTTTGGATTTCTTGAAAAAGTAATTTTACCAAAAGACAAAAAGGGACTGTAACAAAAGACAGTCCCTTAAAAATTTAAAAACCGTAAAATCCGCAAAAACCATTATATGTGGTATATGAATAATTATTTCCCAAAAAATATAAAATAAACGGTGAAATATTTATTCCGTCATCAATATAGCGGTCGGTTTTGAAATATTCTTCTTTCGCTTCAAAAGAAGAAAAAGGATAATTTTCAAAAAAATCAAAAACTGTTCTTTTTTTCATAAAAAACACCTACCTTAAAAATAACCTCATATTTATTATTAAAAAAACAATCGGAGAATATAAATGTCAATTTATACAATAGCAGACTTACATCTTCCTTTCGGCGTTGACAAACCGATGAACATATTCGGCGGAGCCTGGAAAGATTACACAGAAAGAATTTTGGAAAACTGGACAAATACCGTAAAAAATGAAGATACGGTTATTTTGCCCGGTGATTTGTCATGGGCTACTTATTTAAAAGATGCCTACAAAGATTTTGAATTTATCAATAATTTACCGGGGCAAAAAATAATTACCAAAGGAAATCACGACTATTTTTTCACCACTCTTTCAAAAATGAACAAATTTATTGAAGAAAACAAATTTTCCACAATAAAAATTTTGCAAAATAATTATTTTTTGGTTGAAGATGTTTTAATATGCGGAACAAGAGGTTGGGACGTTGAGAAAAAAAGCGAAGAAGATTTAAAAATTCTCAATCGTGAGGGAATACGACTTTCCCTTTCTTTGGAAAATGCAAAAAAAGCTTATCCGGATAAAGATATTTTTGTTTTTCTTCATTACCCACCCCTTTTAAAAGACAGAAAAACAAATCCGGTTTTTACAGATATTATGGAAAAATACGGTGTTAAAAAATGTTATTACGGACATTTGCATGCAAACGGTATAAAAAATGCTTTCGAGGGGCAAAACAATAATATCATTTTTTCTTTAATATCGGCAGATTACCTTCGTTTTATGCCAAAAAAAATATTGTAAAACGCATTGCTAAAAGAAACAAAAGCAATGCGTTTTTCTCTTTTTAAAAAGGGTTGACAAATGTTGAATTTTGTTGTATAATTATAAACGGACTTTAAAAATAATAAGACGGACGTGATAAAATGTGTAAAAACAACAGTTTTTTAAAAGGAATAACGGAGGGATTTGCAATTTGCATAGGATATTTATCCGTTGCATTTGCATTCGGAATATTTGCCGTTGAAAACGGACTTACTTCTCTTGAAGCGATTTTAATTTCAATGACAAATGTTACATCTGCGGGACAGCTTGCAGGTGTACCTATTATTGCAGGTGGCGGAACGCTTATCGAACTTGCGGTAACTCAGCTTGTAATCAATTTAAGATATTCTCTTATGTCGGTTTCGCTTTCTCAAAAACTTGACAAAAACGTAAGAATGATTGACAGATTTATAATAGCCTTTGTCAACACAGACGAAGTTTTTGCCGTGGCTTCGGCACAAAAAGGAACAGTTGGCAGAAAATATCTTTACGGACTTATTTTAACACCATACATAGGTTGGAGCTTAGGTACGGTTATAGGTGCTGTTGCCGGAAACATTTTACCGGAAATTGTTATTTCCTCTTTGGGAATTGCCATTTACGGAATGTTTATTGCAATAGTTGTTCCTCCAATGAAAAAAAGCAAACCTACAACGCTTTGTGTTATTATTGCTGTTATACTAAGCTGTATGTTTGAATATATTCCCTTTTTAAAACAAGTACCGAGCGGATTTGTAATAATAATTTGTGCCGTTATAGCAAGCGGTATAATGGCTTATGCTTCACCCATAGAAAGCGAGGAGGTTTCACAATGATTTCAAAAAACTTTTTAATATATTTGCTTGTTATGGCAGGAACAACCTATCTTGTTCGTATGATTCCTCTTGTTTTGGTAAAGAAAAAAATAAAAAACAAATTTATTTTATCTTTTCTCCACTACATACCTTATGCGGTTTTAAGCGTTATGACAATACCGGCAATTTTTTATGCTACGTCCTACAAAATTTCCGCATTAATCGGCTTTTTAACTGCGGTTATTCTTGCATATTTTGAAAAAAGCCTTGTTACGGTTGCCGCCCTTTCCTGCGGTGCGGTTTTAATAGTTGAAAGCATTATACATTTTATATAAAATATATTTAATAAAAGAAAGGTGAATTTTATGGAAAAAATAACAAGCTTTACAGTTGACCATGACAAAATAATTCCCGGAATATATGTTTCCAGAATTGATGACGATATTACAACCTACGATTTAAGAACAAAAAAACCAAACAACGGCGATTATATGGATAACGAAACCATACACAGCATAGAACATCTTTTTGCAACTATGGTGCGAAATTCAAAAATCAAGGACGATGTTATCTATTTCGGTCCAATGGGTTGTCAAACGGGCTTTTATCTTCTTGTAAGAAACGCAAATGACAACGAAGTTATTGAAATAACTCTCGATATTCTTAAAAAAATCGTTGATTTTGAAGGGGAAATTTACGGTAACAGTCCGAAAGAATGCGGAAATTACAGAAGCCTTAATTTGGAAAAAGCAAAAAAAGAAGCAAAAAAATATTTGGATACTTTGCTTTCTTACGAAAAAATATCAACGGTTTACCCGAAATAAGAAAGGAAAAGAAAAAAATGATTGGCATTATAGGATCAATGAATGTAGAGG
>CAYPIJ010000085.1:0-8287 GCA_964410755.1 uncultured Oscillospiraceae bacterium
TCATTTGCTCATTCCTTTCTTATTAATATATAATTTTAATTTTTTACTCCTGTATAAAAGTATTCTCCGTCGGGATATTTATCTTTTGAAACGCTGTCTATATTATTCGCAATTTCAAAGATACAGCTTGCATGGATAACATCGCTTGAAACCTCTGCAGGCGGATTTTGATTTTGAATATACAAAGAATTTTGAACCGTGCTTACAAGATAAACATCTTCCCACGGAGCTTTTTCACCCAAACGGGATTTATGTGTACCCGATTTTATACAAACAAGGTTGTTGTAATTTTCAACACCGTTTACAAAATTATCATAATAAATCATACTCAAAAGATTATCCTGAGGAATATTGCAATCAAGAGAAACAGCGTTATTGTGGAAACGAGTATTTCTCACACCGTTACCCATTGAAGCACCCCACAAATACACAACACCTGTATCGCAAGCGGTTATTCCGCCGTTTTCAAAGCGATTGTATGCAATTTCGCAAGGAATATATGCAGCTTGCTTACCGTTACCGGTCCAACCGCTTTCGGGCGGTTGAACAACGAGTGTTGCTCTGCCTGCGTTTCTTACACGGTTATTTGTTATAACATAACCGCCTCTGGGAATAGAGGAATCGTCATCGGAAATTGTCTCGGTTTTGCCCGTATTTGTTGTACCGTCGGATTCCATTTTTCCGTCAACGCCCCATGCCAAGCTTGCTTCTGCACCTATGTAAATACCGCTGACATTTGAGCCCATATAACCGGTATTTAAAATTTCGTTGTTTGAAATGTAGGAATATAAGCCTGTCATATAAATTCCCGCACCTGCTGAAGTGTCGATTTTGCAATTTCTTATAACATCATTTTTTCCGCTTACATATATTCCCATTTCGCCACGTCTGGGAGCACCGTTTTCGTCGGTTACATTATATTGTGATTTGTAAACCGTATCAAAATAGCCCTCACGTTGATCCGTTGAAAGAGTGTAATGGCTGATATAACGGAAATTGCAATTTTTAAGAATACACATTTCGCTGTCATTCATATTAATACCGCCGCCTATTGTATTTATGCCGTCAATATGAATATATTTTTTGTTTTTAAGGTCGATGGCAAGCTGACGTGCTTTGTATTCCAATTTTAAAGTATCGGCAGTTTCGCTTTCGGGAGCTTTGATAACAAGATTGTTATTTTCCACAACCCATTCCCATACTTGGTCGATACAATTTCTGTGTCCCGTCAAATATCCGCAATTAACTTGATTTTCATTCTGTCTGTGCCACCATTTTTGAGTTTTGTTATCAACGGTAAGCCAACCGTCCCCGGAATCCTTTACAACTGCGGTTGCTGTTGACCATGCGTTTCCGTGAAGTGAAACAAATTTTGCACCTACCCAATAATCTTCGGTATTGCCTGTTAAAAGCTCGCTTTCAACTCGGCTATCATCAGATATTGTTACTTTTAAGTCACCTTTTGTCAAAAACAGAGGGCTTACATCGGTAGCTTCGTAATCATTTTTCACATTCGGAAATCTTGCTTCAACAAGCGCTTCACCGTTGTAAAAAATTTGGTTACGTCCGTCTGAAAGACCGTCAATTTGGGAAGTGAGAAGTGAATCGTCATTTGAATCCACGCTAAAGCCGTCAACTTCTTCAAGAGCACTTATAATTACCTTTTCATTATTATAAGCTTTGTAAACAATAGGTTTTGAAGATGTTCCGTCATTTTGAGGCACGAGCGTTTCACGATATGTACCGCCTCTTAAATATACTGTATCACCGCTAACGGCAACATTGCTTGCTTCGGAAAGTGTATAGGGACTTTCTTTGCTTCCGTTTCCTCCGCCTTGCACATCGGCAGAAACAAAAATTGTGTTACCAAACTTTTCAGGCTTAAAATTATCCAAAACAGTTTTACCGTAATTGAAATTTTCGTCATTTTCATTTACAGATTTCGCATAGCTTTCGTCACCGACGATAATATAACCGTTATTGTATAAAACCGTTTTCCCCATATTTTCGCCAACGCTTCTTAAAGCAACATAAGGCTCACCTTCAACATATATAATGTATTGTTCATCTTTTTCTTCACCGTTTACAACGGTTTTGGAATTTGTAATATTGAATTTCACATCATTTTTTAAATTATAGGAACGTAAATCAATATTTATCCCCTGCTTTTCTTCGTTTGTGTAAACTTTGTAAAGCATTTCAACAGCCTTTAGAGGCAAGTAAGTTCTTGCCTCATAAAGCTTGGGTGTAACAGTTAAATTGTCATCGTCAATATAACGAACAGCACCGTTTACTATCATAGCATTGGAATTAAGAGAAAGCATACACACTTCTTGAAACGCTTTTTCCACAGTATTTGCGAAATACGTTTCCGTGTAAACTTGATCATAAGCATTTGCGGTTATGCAAAAAAGCATTACAAAGCTTAAAATACCTGCTAAAAGCTTTTTCATTATTTATTTTCCCACCATTCGTCAACTTGTTTTTGAAGTTCTGCTATAACTCTGTCGGAGCCTGCAACTTTAAGTTTTTTGATAAATTCGGGAACCAAAACTTCAGGGTCATCATAACCGTACTGAATTTTATCCATATATTCGTCAATAACGGTTTTACAGTTACCGTAATCGGAAACCATATTTTCAGTATTTGCAACAAAGCCCATAATCGGAGATACAATTGCGGAATCGTTGAAATCTTTTGTTTCATCCCAGATTTTATCCGATGTACCGTCCAAAATATAGGAATTTGCAACAGAACCTATTGACCAGTTAGGAATTGAATAGTTATTGCCATCTTTTATTTTTATAGTATTTTCTCCTGTTTTTTCATAGTTTTCGCCTTCAAGACCAAATGAAAGCATATTGTAAAGTTCTTTGTCTGTGTGCATAATTTCCATCATTTTCACAGCCTTGTCAGGATGCGTGCTGTATGCACCGACTGCGGTAAGAGTACCTAAAAGCATTTCTGTTGACAAAACAGCAGGTGAAATCTGTTTTCCAACATATTCATATTTGCTTGATTTTTGCATTTCGCCCAAAACACCCGGTTTCCAGTTGCCCCAAGTACCCGGATTTGTAATAACTCCTGTTTTTACTGTGGAAGAATTGTTGTTTCTTACTTTCGGAATTATACCTTTTTTGTTCCAATCTCTCATCATTTTTGCGTGATTTAAAAATTCTTCCGATTCAAACTGATTGATAACGGTAGGTTTTCCCGATTGTTCATATCTGATAACGCCCGGCATACCTTCCTGAGCAACGGTTATCATACCGTAACCTGTCATTGCGGAGTTCCAATCTGCACTACCCTGATTCATTTGAGGATTTTTTGCAACAACTTCCTCATAGTATGCACCTAAATCGGAAATTTTTTCAAAATCGTCAAGACTAAAGCTTGATGCTTCCAAAACTTCTTTCGGAAAATTCAAACCCAAAGCTCTTGCCTGAACCTGCCAGTTTACAACAGCATACATACTTCCATCAACAGATGTTGCTGCTTTTTCAGCTTCCGACAAAGATTTATAAAGAGTCGGAGCTTCTTTCGGAAGAAGATCTGTCAAATCATAAAGTGCACCGTTTTCAACGTTTGTTGCAAAATCGTTTTTCCAGTTCGATGTGAAAACAAGGTCATAAGATTCCTGTGCTGCGTTCATCATCTGAAGCTTTGCATCGAAGTTACCGCTGTCGGTAAGAATAACATTAAGCTTCATTCCGTATCTTTCTTCCATAATTTCGTTTACCTTGTTCCATACCGGTTCATGTACGCTTTCCTGCTTTACACCTGTCATATACCAACTGATTTCCGGTGTTCCTTCCTCTTTGCCTTTTTTCGAGCAACCGGTTGAAGCAGTCAACACCGTACATACTGCCAATAATCCGGCGATTGTTCTTTTCTTGTTCATAATTTTTTCTCCTTTTAATATAAAATATTTTTAAAAATGTTTTTTTACTCATTTAAAATTTTAATACAATATGTAATCTTATCCCTTAACTGAACCCAAAGCAATACCGCTTACAAAGTATTTTTGGAAGAATGAGAAAACAAATACCATAGGTCCCGCAGCAACAACGCAAAGTGCCATTCTCGTTGTTTCGCTGGGCAATGTGTCGGTGCTTAGGGTAACGGCACTGGTCTGCCCTTCCTTTAAAATATCGTTTATGTTACTCATAACACGCATAAGATAATATTGAAGCATCATGTGGCTGTCATCGCTGAAATACATAAGACTGTTGTACCACTGATTCCAGTTGGAAAGTGCCGACATAACAAAAATTGTTGCAAGTCCAACCGTTGACATGGGAAGAACAATTCTCAAATATGTTGCAAATTCTCCCAAACCGTCAATTTTAGCCGCATCGATAAGCTCGCTCGGTACTTGTGACATATACGTTCTCAACATAAATATGTTCCAGGGACTTATAAGAAACGGCAAAACATAAATAAGCACGTTATTTTTCAAATGCAAAATTTGTGTATTGAAAAGATATGAAGCTATCGAACCACCGGAAAAAATCATGGTGAAATAGAAAAAGAAGTTCAAATATCTTTTCCAACGATAACCGCTTCTTGTAAGTGGGTATGCTGCCATTGAACAAAAAAGCACACCGAGTACACTTGTTACCGCAGTAACAATAATTGTAAGTAAATACACATCCACAAGCTCATCGGGATTTCTGAAAATGGTTTTATAAGCTTCCAAAGAAAAGCCCTGTGGCTTAATAAGGTTAAAACCCTTTAAAGCAAGCTGTATTTCATCCGAAAAAGACGCAACCAAAATCGTCCAAAAAGGAATGATACAAGATATTGCCGCCGCCAAAAGAATTATGAATGCTACACAATTTATTAAAATTTTCTGTTTTTTCTTCTCTATCATTTTCCTTGCTCCTTTAATATAACGCTACATCTTTATCTATTTTTCTTGCAACGGCATTACCACCGATAACAAGCAAAAATCCCACAACGGATTGCATAAAGCTTACCGCCGCCGCAATTCCCAAGCTGTTTCCTCCGCTTCTCAAAGTTCTGAATATGTAATAATCCAACGTATCCACAACAGGAAGCAACGAACCCGAATCCTTTGTTAATTGGAAAACAACACCCGTATCGGATCTGAGCATTCCGCCAAGTCCCAAAAGGAACAATATTACAATTGAAGGAACCATCTGCGGAAGAGAAATATGCCATACTCTTCTGAAATATCCGCAACCGTCAATAGTTGCCGCCTCATACAATGACGGGTCAACACCCAAAAGTGTTCCGTAATATATCAAAGAAGATTGTCCCATTCCGTGCCAAAGCTGGAAAAACAGCAAAATTATAGGCCAATATGTTGTTGTGTTGTAAAAATCTATTCGCTCTGCCCCTATCATTACCATAACGGAATTGATTATTCCCTTGTCATACTCGAAAAGAGTATGTGTGAAATACGAAACAACTACCCATGAAAGAAAATAGGGCAAAAACATTGAAGTTTGGAAAAACTTAATTTGACCTTTCGACTTTATCCTCTCAAGACAAAGTGCAAAAATAATCGGAACAACGGTTCCCAAAATCGTATTACCTACCCAATACCCCAAAGTGTTTCTCAAAAGTCTCCAAATTGTATTGGACTGAAACAGATAGGTAAAGTTATCAAGCCCAACCCACTGACTTCCGAATACTCCCAAATTAAATCGAAATTTTTTGAAAGCGATTATAATTCCGTACATCGGCCCATAGTGGAAAACAAGCAGAAGTACAATTGCCGGAATAGCCATTGCGGTAAGCTGCCAATGCCCCATTCCGAATTTCTTTTTTGATTTTTTTTCATTCATTTTATGAAAGCCTCCTTTTTTCTTGTAAAATAATTATACCATATTCCAAATAACCGTGTAAAGACAAATAATTAGAACTTGGTGTCAACTTTTTAGAACATTATTGAAAAATGCTTAAATTTTAGACATTTTTTCTTAAATTTGGTCTTGATATTTGTAAAATTATATGATATAATTATATTCACAACAAAAATGTTGTCTACTTTTTAAAAAAAGCAACAAAACAAAAAAACAATCTGAAAAATGACTTAATAAAAAATCTCTTGGAGGTAAAAATGGAAAAGAAAACAAAAAGTATGAAAGATTATGTCGTAGACCTTATCGTCTGTTTGACTACCGCCGCCATTGTAATTGCGGTGTTCGGTTTTTATTTTTATAATGTTTTTATAAAATTCCAGGTGAACTATGCCCATCTTTTCAACGACAGCATACTTTCAAAAAGCACTGAATTGCACAACGATGTTATTACAGTTTCAAATTCACTTTTTACCAATTCTGATGTTAATGCTTTTTTCAACAGTCCAAACGATACCCTCGACATAAATTCAACGGAATACATTGAGGGGTGCATCAAAAAATCCACAATCAACGGATATATCTCCAACGTTGTAATAAGTATTCCGAAAAACAATTCCGTATATTCAATGGATTTAAAGAAAAAAGTAAGCTACGAAAGTTATAAGGAATATTTTCCGCAATTTGAAAAAATAATAAAAAATCACAAAGGTACAATGTGTATCACCTCCGTTGACCAATATGTTGTATATTCATATAAACACTACAACGGTGACATTATCCTCACAATTATGTGGAATGATGCATTCAAAAACAAAGTAACGGAACACGTTTACCCCATTTTTTACGGTACGGTTCTTTTAAACGGAGACGGAAATCCCATTGTTTCAAATATTGGAAAAGAATTTTCAAAAATTTCCGATACTGTTCAAAAAATGGACTTGAAAACGCTGAAAGTAAAGAACAATTATTTTATAATTAAAGACTCAACATCGCTGTATTCTTCCGTAAGTATAATACGGCTTTCCGATATGCTTTCAACAGCAGTAAGTTCAGGCTCATTTTTGCTTGTTGTACTGCTTTTGGTTTGTATGTTTATTTTCATTATCATGTATTATTTCTATTTTAGGCACAAAAAGCTGATTTCCGACAATCATGTATTGAAAATAGATCATTTGGACGCAAGCATAAACAACATTATACAAAAGATTTTTTCACACGATATTCTTACCGCACAAGACGAGGTCTCATTAAACGAATATTTTTCACTTAACAACGGAGTCTGTTTCGTTCCAATTCTTGTGGGAATTGAAAACTACAAAACAATAACAAAAGACACAGGCTACGACGATTTGAGTATGTATAAATATGGTTTTGAAAACATAATATCCGAAGTTTTGTCGGAGCTTGCTGGAGTAAAAACAATCAATATGGGCGAAGAACTTATAGGTGTTTTGCTTTACCATAAGGAGTCCATTGATTTTTCAGTTTTAAAAGAAAAAATACTTTATATAGGTGATATAATAAAAAAGAATTTCGGAATGGGGCTTTTCTTTGTTGTGGGAGACGAAACAGACGAAATTATTTCCGCATACGAACAAATCCCCATACTTAAAAATGCACAAAGTTACCGATTTATTAAAGACAACAACGAAATTGTACTTTCGGAAATTACACAAAATCACACAGAAACGAAATATCCCGTTCTTATCCAGTCGGAAATAATAGCAAACGTAACAACGGGAAATATTTCCGCTTTCCGTTCGTCGCTCAATAAATTTTCCGAATATATAACAAAAAACGAATATCCAAACGCTAAAGAATGGTTTTTGAAGCTGTTTCTTGCAATTTCGGAAAGCTGTAAAAACAGTCCAAATATTTCAATAAAATACAACGCATTGGAAAGTATGCTGGAATGCGACAAAATAAGCGAAATAACCGTTATGTTGGCAGATTCAATTGAATATATAACGATTTCAGAAGAAAACGAAACGGAAGAAACAGAGGAAAATTTTGCAAAAAGCGTAACAAAAATAATTGAAAAAGAATTTTCCAACCCCGATTTTTGTATACAAAGCATTACAAACCATTTCGGAATAACAGCTTCCTACTTCGGTAAAAAATTCAAGCGTCACTTTGATACTTCTTTCAATCATTATTTGCTTGAACGCAGACTTAACCACGCAATAAAGCTTCTGAAAGAAACGGACTATACAAACGAAAAAATAGCTTTCCTTTGCGGTTTCAACAGCCGTACCTACTTTTTAACAATTTTCAAAAAAACTCTGGGCATGAGCCCCAAAGACTTCAAAAGCAAACCGGAATAACCTAAAAGAAAAGCCCCGAAATATATATTCGGGGGGGGTTCGCATATATGATAATTATATTCTTTAAACGAAAAACACATTAAAAGAATGCAATCAATTTTTTTACAATTCAAATATTATACCATACTATTT
>CAYPIJ010000086.1:0-8287 GCA_964410755.1 uncultured Oscillospiraceae bacterium
GATAATTTGCGAAAAAATTATGCTTTTTGTTCCGATTGAAATATAAAAGTTAAGACTTTTTTTGGTGAAAATGACGTTTTTTTCAAAAAAACGAAAAAAAATGTCAAAACCCCTTGTTTTTTTTTTGAAAAGTATAGTAAAATAGTATAAGGGCTATATAGAAGAAGGTGGTTACATGGAAGAAGAAATTATGATTGACAATATCCTCTACATATTTCACGACGCATTGTCTTTAAAAGTATTTTATGTTGACGGAAAGCATACCGAGAATGTATGTTCATATTATGCGCTTTTAAAAAGTTTAAGCGAAAATTTTATGCGAATCAATGCAAATACTATTGTTAATTTTAATTACGTAAAACGGTGTAACGATGAAGCGGTTACAATGACTGATAATACTGTTCTTAAAATTGACCCAAAATACAAAAAGACTGTTGTGAATCGTTTTTTCAAAGCAAGATTTGAAAAATTCAATTCAAACGGAAAATAATAAATGTAAGGAGCGTATTAATTATGTTAAAAGGTATTCCGAAGATTTTACCCCCGGAATTGGTAAAAATTATGATGGAAATGGGACATGGAGATAAAATAGTAATTGCAGATGGCAATTTCCCTTGTCACAGCGTTGGACAAAGAGTAGTTCATTTGGACGGACACAATGTTCCTGAAATTATGGAAGCTATGCTTCAGTTGTTCCCTCTCGATACATATTCAAAACCGGTTGCACTTATGTCGGTTGTTCCCGGTGATAATGTTGAAACTCCTATTTGGGACACTTACAAGAATATAATCAAAAATCACACAAATGAAGATTTTACTTTCATCGAAAGATTTGCGTTTTACGAAGAAGCAAAAAAATCCTATGCAGTTATCGCTACAAGCGAAAAAGCACTTTATGCAAACGTAATGCTAACTAAAGGCGTTGTGGTTGAATAATATTTGAGAATCACAAAATATCGTTACTCAAAATTTTGAGTAACGATATTTTTTCTTTCGTGAAAAAATCAATAAATAATTTTTCCGTTTACGATTACTTTTTTAATATTTACATTATTATCAAAAATAACAACGTCACCATCGTAATTTTCTTTTATGCTTCCTTTCGTGTTCAAACCCATTATTTTGGCTGGAACTTCCGTTATCATTTTCACGGCACTTTCAATGGGGATATCTGCTTTTTTACAAATTCTTAAAAGCATATTTGTTGTGGCAATACTACCGGCAAAACCACTTCTGTCATTTAGCTTTGCCACGCCATCCTCAATAAAATATGGATATTTATCGGTATTTTCAATTTTATCCAATCCTCCGAACCGTATTGAATCAGTGACCAAGCATATTTTATCACTGCCCTTTAATTTATAAATCAATTGCAAAAGTTCTACAGGCAAGTGACAACCATCGGCTATAGCCTCAACGTACATATCATCAAAAAGATATGCACATTCATTAACTCCCAAAATACGAAACCCGTCTTTCCTTTTTATTGAAGACGTACAAGAATACAAATGTGTAACGAGACGGCAACCGTTTTGATACGCTGTCTTTATATCAGAATATTCCGCATCGGTATGTCCCATTGAGGCAATGATGTTGTTTTTATTTAAAAACTCCAAAAACTCTCCGACGCCACAAAGTTCTGGTGCATAACTCCACCGCTTAATTATATTTTTGTGTTTTTCATACAGCATTTCATACTCTTTTTTATCGGGATTTTTTATAAATTCACTCAATTGAGCACCTGCTTGTTTTTTTGAAAAATACGGTCCCTCAAGATGTGCACCCAAAATATTTACAGAAGTGAATTTTTTGTATTTTTCAATATTTTCAAGTGCTTTATCAGTTTCGTGAAAATCGTACGCGGAAACAGTGGGATATAACGTTGTAGTACCGTTTTTTAAATGAATTTCACAAGCATTTATCAAAGTTTTTTTTGTGGAATCCACAAATTCATATCCTCCGCCTCCGTGACAATGCAAATCTATAAAACCGGGAGAAACATAATTCCCTTTTGCGTCTATTACAATATCTGCTTTTTTAGTTTCGTTTGTCACACAAAGAATTTTTTCATTTTCTATGTATAAATTTTTCCCTATTGTTATTTTATTGTCGGATATTATTTTTCCATTCCTTATTTCAATAATCATTTTTTATTCCCCATAGCTGTCACTGTCACAATACAAAATTGCATTTTCATGACATCTTAAAATTGTTGAAGGACACTTTTCGTTAATTTCGTTATTCAATGTTTTGAAAATTGCTTCTTTTTTAGTTTTTCCAGGAACAACACAAAATAAAAAATCACCGCTAAAAAGAGTGGGAACAGTCAAAGTAAGTGCATATTTCGGAACATTTTCTATTTTGTCGAAACATTTATCATTTACTTGCTGTTGACGGCAAATTTCGTCAAGTTTTACTTTTTTAATGATTTTTTCGTCATTAAAATCCGCAACTGGCGGGTCGTTGAATGCTATATGTCCGTTTTCTCCAATTCCCATGCAAACTATATCAATGTGTTTTTCTTTTAAAAACGCCTCATACCTTTTTATATCAATTTCTTCGTTTTCGCCGCCTATCAAATTTACAGTTTTAAAATTTACACAATCAAAAATACGTTTTTTCAAAAAATTTCCAAATTTTTGAGGTGCGTCATTACTTAAAGCCACATACTCGTCCATGTGAAAAGCATTAATTCTGTTCCACTCTATATCTTCTTTTACAAGTTCTTCCAAAACTTCATTTTGAGATGGTGCCGCAGCAAATATTATATTGATTTCTTCTTTATTTTTCAAAAGTTCTCGAATTTTATCGGCAATTTCTTTACCTGCACAAATCCCCATTCCCTTTCTTGTTTCATATATTTTCACACTAAGCTTATCCTTTTTTAACTCTTTCATTTTAATTGTCCTTTCCTTTATATCGATTTTTTCTGTATCTGTCAACAACAGTTCTTAATTGTGTTCTTGTAAGTGCATCTTTGCAATATATTTCCGCAATATTCGTATTAAAACCCAAAGGCATATAGTAACTGTTTAGCTTATCATATAAATTTTCAATTTCATTCCACAAAACATCTGTATTTTCGCTTTTTAAATTTTTGTTATGATAATCAACAATATTTTTTGTAAATTCCATTACATCCAAGCCATATCTTATGAAGCGAATATCTTCGGAAATTCTGTAAAAATCTTCCGGTGGAAGAAGCACCTTTCCTTGTTCCGGATTGACAGGTCTTACATTTGTATAAGTTGGTTCAATGTTTTCTTTCACATTTTTATATACCTCATTTGCGATTTTTAAAGCCTTATTCAGCTTTACCACGTTTTTTTCACAAGTTTTAACAAAATCTTCTTCATTTTTAAAATGATTTTCAAAAACCAACTCTTCCCTATCGCTTTTTTCGTTTAAAAGTTGCGATAAAACAGAATTATCACCCCAAGATCTTATATTTTGGCAATCTTGCCAGCTTTCTTCCAACAACTCATAAACATCTATCATTTTTTCACTATGCTCACCGTACATATTTTGAAAATATTCATTTAATATTGCTTTTACATTTGCATTTTTATTCCAAGAAAGCTCTGCATACAACAAATGATTTACAGCCCTTACACTATGATTGATAAGTGGAACGTGCATATATGTAATGCCTTTTATTCCCAAATCAACATAATATTTTAAATCGTTTTCTATTCTTTTCGTAAATACCAAAGGCAAATCTTCAAGCTTTGAAACGTTGTAATATTCTCCTATTATAATATCGGGAACATTTTTCTTTTGAAGCCACTTTTCCAATAAAACAAAAAACTTATTATTAATTTCACAACTTTTATCATTAATATTATGACGATAACATCTTGTAATAGGATAAAAAACTATTAAATCACCGTTTTTCTTTAAAATTTCCGGTATTTCATTTTCGGGCAGTTGCAAAGTAGCTGTGCCCTCGTATGCACACATAACAAGCTCGATATTTCTCTTAAAATCCGATTTATTGATTTTTTCTCGTAATTTTCCCATAAAATAAAGCGTCTTATCCGTTCCGTTACCAAGCTTCTTACATTTTTCGCAATTACAGGTTTTTCCCCATGTATCAAAGCCCCATACATCAACTCTTGAAGCGTTTTTCCAGGTTGTATTTAAAGTATGTATAAGCTTATTTGAAAGATAATCGATTAGTTCCTCATTTGTTACACAAAATTGAATCGAAAGTGCAGTTTCTTTTCTTTTTTCTTCCTTTTCGGGCATCCCGTACCAAGCATTATGTTCTTCCCAAAATGTTTTTCCGTTTTCAGCAATATTGTCGGGATTTAACATTTTTTCAAAAATATGGCCTCCGACTTTATAAGTCATTCCAAGTTTTCTCATAAAAGGATCTGTATTTTTTCTGTATGAAGCCATATTCATTTTATTTCTCGCCATCCAAAGCCAAAAATCTACCGATTCTTTTAAAACTCCTTCAAAATCAAAACCTCTGCCCAAACTCATATCGGGAGAGAATTTTTGTTTTTCTTTCGGGATTTTCAAAAAATCAACATTTTGCGGAACAAATTCATATTCTTTTCCCGGGGCATACCAACGTATACCCTGCATTTTCAAAAATTCATAACAGCCGTACAGTACACCTGTTCTGCTATTTCCCTCAATAAGAAATCCGTCGTTGCAAGGAAGAAACGAAAATGTACAATCGCTGTATTCCTCATTTTTGCAAGACAAAAACACGTTAATATGATTTTCTTTTTTTGTTTCAAAAACACATACGGAAAAGTTAAGCATTTTCAAATATTTCAAAAGTTCGGTTGCACCAAAGCTCAAAGTACAACGTGTCGCTCTTTCTTTTTCTTTGTCAAAATCGAATTGTTCTTCCTCATTTGCCCATAAATACACATATTTTTCTGCATCGCTGTAAGGTAAAACTATATTAATCTTCATATTATCCCCCCTTAACATTATAATACAACATATTTTTTGAAAAGTAAATAACAAAAAATGTGTTTTTGTATTGCAAAAAATACAATAATGGTGTATAATATTTTTGAGGTGAGAAATTTGAACAAATGCATATCACAATACGAAAGCAATTCTCTTATTTTTAATCATACGGTTTGCACTAATCCCGTTGAAAAAAAGTTTGAACTCCACACACACGACATTTGCGAACTTTTATTCTTAAAAAAAGGCAAGGTGTCGGCAATTGTCGGTGCAAAAGAATATAAACTTCAAAAGGACTGCCTTGTTATTTTCAGAGAAAATATTCCCCATAAAATACAAATTGAAGAAAATGTCGATTACGAAAGATATGACATAATTTTTGACGAAAAAATCTATGCAAACGAAATTTTTAAAAAAATCCCCACTGACATTGATATAATAAATTTCAGCGGAAACGGATATATTAACGAATTACTTTTAAAATTGGATTTTTACTGCGAATTTTTCAAAGACAAAGACTTGAAAATTCTTTGCGAAAATATTGTGGAAGAACTGCTATACAACATATACCTCACACCAAAAAGCGAATATGACAACACTATGCTTGTTTCCCACCCAATTATCGTAAAAGCAACCGAATATATAAACGAACATTTCGCAAAACCAATTACAATAGACGATGTATGTAAATATACTTGTGTAACAAAAAGCTATTTACACCAGCTTTTTAAAAAATATTTGAATACCACGCCGAAAAAATATATAAATACAAAAAGACTTTTCAAAGCACAAAATCTAATAAAAATAGGCGAAAAACCCGGTGAAATATATTCCGCCTGCGGATTTTCGGAATATGTAACTTTTTTCAGAAATTATGTTTCCTATTTTGGCTACACACCTTCGGAAAAAGAAAAAATAATTATTGAAAGAAAAATCGAATCATAAACTATTGATTAATTAGAAAAAATATCAACAACAAAAAATCCCATCTTACGATAGGATTTTGCTTTGGCAGGGGCAGTAGGATTTGAACCCACGACTTACAGTTTTGGAGACTGTCGCTCTACCAGCTGAACTATACCCCTATGTTTTTTCACAACAATATTATTATATAACATTTTCTTTCATTTGTCAAGAGAAAAATCAAAAAAAATTTATTTTTTTGTAAAACATGTGAAAAAGTGTAGTATTTAGGCATAAATTCCATTTTTTAGGACTATAATTTTAACATAAAACCACTGATTTTAAAGTCAAATATGCGAAAAGCCTTGACAAATCTGATTTTTTGTGGTATAATGGTAGACAATCCGAAAAAATAACAAGCGTATTTACTAATATTTTACGATTACGCTAATAAAAAATAGGGGGAAAAAATTTGATAAAAACGGGAATAGCTCACTATAGAGCTTATACTGCAAAAGAGCAGTTATCTGTATCGGCAGTACTACTAACCGTCGTAGTCTTTTTAATTTTGCTTACAGCTTCGGTATTTGGAAAAAATGTTATCCTTGAAATTGACGGAAAGCAAACATCTCACTTTGTTTTCAGTAATACCGTGGCTGACTTTATCAAAGCTTACAATGTCGACTTTTGCGAGTATGACGAAATTTCGGTTTTACCCGAAAGTGAGCTTAAGGACAACGATCTTATTGAAATTAAGAAAGCGGTTCCGGTCAAGTTCACTTTAAACGGTGAAACAAAAGAAATCTATACTGCAAAAACAACGGTACAGGAATTCCTTTTGGAAAACAGAATTGTTCTTGAAGAATACGATTTATTATCGGTAAAAGAAAATTCAAAAATTACAAAAGGAATGAAAATCGGTTTGGAAAAAGCTGAAATCTTTTACGAAACCGTGGAGGAAGCAATTCCTTTCAAAACCGTTCTCGTTCCCAATTATTCAAAACAGCGAGGAGAAGACACAATCACCTCGGAGGGAAAAGACGGAAAAAAAGAAACCTGCTATGTTGTGGTTAAAAGAAACAACGAAATCGTTTCAAAGGAAGCCATAAGTGAAAACATAGTGGAAGAACCTGTCAATCAGGTTAAAGAGTATGGCACAGTTGTTGCCAATCTCACATCAAGAAATGCGGGTGCATCGTTCAGATACAAAAATGTTATCACAATGACGGCAACCGCTTACGACCTTAGTTATGAAAGTTGCGGTAAATTACCCGGCCACCCCGGTTACGGAATAACGGCTTCGGGTATGCGTGCAAGACGTGGAGTTGTCGCAGTTGATACTTCGGTCATTCCTTTGGGAACTCGTCTTTACATTGAAACAACAGACGGAAGCTTTTCTTACGGTTACGCTGTTGCAGGCGACAGAGGCGGTGCAATCAGAGGAAACAGAATAGACTTATTTATGGACACAAGAAGCGAATGCTTACAATTTGGCAGACGCAGCGTTAATGTTTATATTCTGGAGTAAAGTTTATGCCAAGGATTTTTTTCGGAGTCCTTGGCATAATTATTTTTAAAGAAAAAGAGGTAAAAATATGAAAAATACAAATACCATAAAAGCAAAAAAATCATTGGGACAGAATTTTTTAAAGGACGAAAGCATCATTCAAAGCATTGTTGAAATTTCAAAGGCAGACAAGACTACCGATATAATAGAAATAGGCCCCGGTTTGGGTGCTGTAACAAAATATCTCGTTGAAGTGGGAAAAAGCCTTACAGCGATTGAAATTGACGACAGACTTTACGAAAATTTGGAAAACAAATTCAGACATTATGAAAATTTCAAACTTATAAAGCAAGATGTTTTAAAAACCGATATCAGCAGTCTTATGACCGATAACACCATTATCGTTGCCAACCTCCCCTACTACATAACCACACCGATTATAACAACACTTTTGGAAAACAAATACAATTTAAAATCATTAACCATTATGATTCAGCTTGAAGTTGCAAAAAGAATTTGTGCCGACGAAAAATCAAAGGATTACGGTGCATTATCCGTTCTTTGTAACTACTATTGCGATACATCTTTGGAGCTTGTTGTAGACAAAACTTGCTTTGAACCTATTCCCAAAGTAACATCAGGCGTGGTAAAAATGGATTTTTGCGAAAAACCGAAAGTTACACCAAAGGACGAAAAAGAATTTTTCAGAGTTGTGAAATCCGCATTTTCCAACCGCAGAAAAACCCTTGCCAATTGTCTTATGAACAGCTACGGTTATGACAGAGAAACAGTAAATGCCCTTTTGGAAAAATCAAACATTTCACTTATGGCACGAGGAGAAACCTTGTCATTGGAAGATTTTAAAAATTTAAGCGATACAATCACAGATTTAAAAAAATAAGAATTAAATATTGTGTTTTCTTTCACGAAAACTACATATATACC
>CAYPIJ010000087.1:0-8205 GCA_964410755.1 uncultured Oscillospiraceae bacterium
TTTTCGATATGGAACAAAAAGAAGACGAAATGAAGAAAATTGTTGAAAAATACATATAGTGAAAGGCTGTTTTGAAAATGATTTTGAAAAATTGTGATATTTTCGGAAAAATTACGGATATAACAATTGAAAACGGTAAAATTACAAGTTTGGAAAAAACAAACGAAAACGGTACAGATATAAAAGGCAAAAGAGTTATACCGGGTCTTGTTGATACCCATGTTCACGGTTGCTTGGGAAAGGAAGCCAACGACTGTGACTTGGAGGCTATTTGCGATTTTTTTGCAAAAAACGGAACAACTTCCTTTTTGCCAACAACTCTTACGGATTCCCATGAAAATCTTGTAAAGGCAACTCACCAAAAAACAGATTTTAAGGGAGCACAGGTTTTGGGCTTTCACATCGAGGGACCATACATTTCACCTGAGCAAAAGGGTGCGCAAAATCCCGATTATATAAGAAATCCCAGTATTTCCGAATATAAAGAGCTTAAAGACGTTAAGGTTATCACAATAGCACCGGAGCTTGAAGGAACCGAAGAATTTGTTAAAAATGTGGATTGTGTTGTTTCTTTAGGACACACCGTTTGCGACTATGAAACAGCGTGCAATGCCTTTAAATGGGGAGCAAAAAGCCTTACTCATACTTGCAATGCAATGCCTGCTTTTCACCACAGAAAACCCGGCCCTATAGGAGCGGCAATTATGAATAATGCCTACGTTGAGCTTATTGCGGATATGATTCACGTTCACCCGGCAATGGTAACAATGCTTTATCGTACTTTGGGAGCAGACAGAGTTTGTTTTATAAGCGATTGTATAACGCCCACAGGCTTGCCCGAGGGAGCTGTAATTCAGTCGGGGGGACTTGACGTTTTTGTAAAAGACGGAAAAGCCGTTCTTTCGGACGGAACAATTGCGGGAAGCACAACACCGCTTTTTAAAGCTTTGAAAAAAGCCGTTGAAATCGGTATTCCATTTGAAGATGCCGTTAAAATGACAAGTGAAACACCTGCAAAAAGAATTAACGTTAAAAAAGGAAAAATCGAAGTTGGTTACGATGCTGATTTGCTTGTTATAGGTGATGATTTTTCTTTGGAAACAGTTATTATAAAAGGCGAAATATATGAGTAAAATAAAAATAGCCCCTAAAGTTGGGGTTATTTTTTTAAAATTTGTTAAGGAGTGGAAAAAATGGATTACAATTTTCATGCACACACAGTTTTTTGCGGTCACGCATCGGGAACACAGGAGGAATACATTGAAAAAGCCATATCTTCGGGTATAAAAAGAATGGGCTTTTCGGAACATATACCTTTAGAACACCCTGATGGTTACCAAGCATATCACCGTTGCAAAGTTGAGGACATGGAAAAATATGTTTGCGAAACGAAAAAACTAATAGAAGAATATAAGGACAAAATTGAGCTTCACCTTGGTTTTGAAGCTGAATATATTCCCGAATTTTTTGAAGAAATGAGAAAAAATGCCGTTAAATGCGGTGTAGAATATTTTATTTTGGGACAGCATTGCCTGAAAAACGATTATCCCGAAAATAAGTGGTCTGTTCAAGAAACAAAGGACGAAAATACTTTGAAAGAATATGTAAAAGAGGTTGTGGAAGCAATAAAAACAGGCTTTTTTACCTATGTTGCTCACCCCGACTTAATTAATTTTAAAGGTGACGAAAGTGTTTACGAAAATGAAATGAGAAAAATTTGCGTTGCATCGAGAAGATATAATATTCCTCTTGAAATCAATTTTTTGGGAATAAGAGACAACAGGCATTACCCTTGCGACAGATTTTTTAAGCTTGCCGGGGAAGAAAAAAGTCCCGTTGTCTTTGGTATGGACGCACACGAGGCTGAAGCGGCAGGAGATTTGGCATCTTTGAAAAGAGCGAATGAGTTTGTGGAAAAATACGGTCTTAATTTGCAAAACAGAGTAAAATTAATAAGCCTTGAAAGATAAAAGTGCTTTTTTAAAAGAATTTTTGAAAAAGACTTGCGAAAAAATAAATAGTGTGCTATAATGGAGTTAGTTTAGACAAACCGAAAAAATATGAAGGAGTGGTGAAATGAAAAAATTTGACGTTGGAGGAATGAGCTGTGCCGCTTGCAGTGCAAGAGTGCAAAAGGCTGTAAGCAAGGTTACGGGAGTGGAAGAAGTAAACGTGAATTTGCTTACAAATTCCATGACGGTTTCCGGTACTGCAACAAGTGAAGATATAATTAATGCTGTTGTTGAGGCAGGCTATACGGCAAGTGAAAGGGGAAACACAAAAACCAAAGAATCGAAAAAAGAAGAAAATGGTAAGGACAATTCCGTGAAAAGACTTGTTTTTTCTTGTGTTTTTCTTGTTGTTTTAATGTATTTTTCAATGTTTCATACAATGTGGGGCTTGCCCGTACCTCAATTTGTTGAATATAATCCCGTTGCAAACGGACTTATTCAGCTTCTTTTGTGTACAGTTGTTATGGTTATAAATCAAAAGTTTTTCATAAACGGCTTTAAAGGGATTTTGAACCGTTCTCCCAATATGGATACGCTTGTTGCGTTGGGTTCGGGTGCATCTTACGTTTACAGCGTTTATTCCCTTTTTAAAATGTCGGATTTTATGGCAAAGGGGGAGATAGCTCACGCAACACATTGCTTGCACGACTTTTATTTTGAGTCGGCTGCTATGATTTTAACTCTTATAACCGTGGGGAAACTTTTGGAAAGCTATTCCAAAGGAAAAACCACAAATGCGTTGAAATCACTTATGGAATTATCACCGAAAAAAGCGGTTATTTTAAAAGACGGAAAGGAAGTTACCGTTGATGCTTCCGAAATTTCAAAGGGCGATGTATTCATTTTAAGACCCGGTATGAAAGTACCGGCGGATGGTATTGTTTTGGAGGGAGAAAGCTCAGTTGACGAAGCTTCACTTACAGGTGAAAGTGTTCCCGTTGACAAAAAACAGGGGGATAAGGTTTACTGCGCCACTGTAAATCAAAGTGGATTTGTTAAATGCGAAGCCACGAAAACAGGTGAAGAAACGGTATTTTCCCAAATTATAAAAACAGTTGAAGAAGCATCGGGTGAAAAAGCCCCTGCTCAAAGAATTGCGGACAAGGTTTCGGGAATTTTCGTGCCTGCCGTAATTTCAATTGCCGTAATAACAACCGTTGTTTGGCTTTTGCTTGGAAAAGAAACGGGCTTTGCCCTTTCAATGGGAATTTGCGTTCTTGTTGTTTCCTGTCCTTGTGCCTTAGGACTTGCAACACCTGTTGCCATAATGGTGGGTAACGGCGTCGGAGCAAAAAACAAAATTCTTTTCAAAACCGCAACGGCACTTGAAGAATGCGGAAAGGTTAAAACCGTTGTTTTGGATAAAACAGGAACAATAACAACCGGAAAAATGCTTGTTACCGATATTGTCGGTTTTAACGGGTTTTCCGAAAGCGATGTTTTAAAGCTTGCCTATGGTTTGGAAGTCAAAAGTGAACACCCTCTTGCAGTTGCAATTGTAAAAAAAGCGGAAAGCGAGAACATAAAAGACGTATCTATTGAAGATTTCAAGGCTTATCACGGTAGTGGTGTAGGCGGAATTTACAACGGAGAAAAGGTTTTCGGTGGCAATTACAATTTTATTAACGAAAAAGCGACAATAACGGAAGAAATCGAAAATTGTGCCAAAAAGCTTTCCGAAGAGGGAAAAACAGCACTTTATTTTGCCAAAAACAGCGAAATTACAGGAATAATCGGTGTTTCCGATGTTTTGCGTGAGGACAGCCGTGAAGCCGTTTCGGAATTTAAAAAAATGGGTATTCATACAGTTATGCTAACCGGTGACAATAACCGTGTTGCGAAATTTATCGGCAAAAGAGCAGGTGTCGACGAAGTTATAAGTGACGTTTTGCCAAAGGATAAGGAAAACGTTATTAAAAAATTGCAAGAAAACGGCAAGGTTGCCATGGTGGGCGACGGAATAAACGATGCCCCGGCTTTAACAAGGGCAGACATTGGTATTGCAATTGGGGCAGGTGCTGATGTTGCAATAGATTCTTCAGACGTTGTTCTCACAAGAAGCAGTCTTGCAGACGCTGTAAATGCCGTTGTTTTAAGTCGTGCAACATTGAGAAACATTAAGGAAAATTTGTTTTGGGCTTTTTGCTATAATATTGTGGGTATTCCATTGGCGGCAGGCGTTTGGTACAGTGCTTTTAATTTGAAATTAAATCCGATGTTTGCAGCCGGTGCAATGAGTTTTTCAAGCTTTTTTGTGGTGACGAACGCATTGAGATTGAATTTGGTGAAATTGAAAAAACAAAATACAAATAACATAATAAAAGAAGAAAAAAAGGAGAAAATAACTATGGAAAAAACATTAAAAATCGATGGTATGATGTGCCCTCATTGCGAGGCGAGAGTAAAAAAAGCATTGGAAGAAATCGACGGTGTTGAAAGCGTTGTTGCAAGCCACGAAAAGAAAACGGCGGTAATCACGTTGAGTAAGGACGTTGCGGACGATGTTCTTGTAAATGCCGTTACCGAACAGGGCTATACGGTGCTTTAATCAATATGTGTTTGTGGGCGGATTTTTTAAAATCCGCCCTTTTTTCCATTTCCTTTCATTTTGTTTCAACCGAACCGAGAGATACTCTCGACTTCGCCTAACGGCTTCGCTCGGTATGACGTGCATATAATCCAAAGGCTTCCCCTTGAGGGAAAGCTGTCACGCAGTGACTGATGAGGTGTAGCCACGTTAGTGGTGTTAGAAGTAAATAAAGATATTTTTTAGTTAGTTTATGTATCAATAACGGTTGCCGACGGCAACCTACACCACACCTTGCTCACGTTGTTCGCTTTCCTCTCCTCAAGGAGAGGACTTTTTTTGTTGTTCGTACATCTCTATTATACATGTGGGATTTCTCCGCTCGGACGTTGTCCTCGGTCGAAATGACGAGGTAAGGCAACAATGGGCGGATAATATCCGTCCCTACGATGAGAAATGACGGCAGAAAATGAGAAAAGTTGATTAATTTTCAAAAAAACGTATACATATTGACATTTTTTGATTAATGTGTTATCATTTTACCATAATTAATTTTTAAAGAGAGAAAAGGAAGAAAAAATATGGTAAAACTTATAGCCTTCGATTTGGACGGCACATTGACACAACACAAAACAAAGCTTTCGGAAAAAAATGAAAATGTTCTTAACAGACTTTCCGAAAAATACAAGCTTCTTATGGTGGGAGCGGGACTTTGCGAAAGAATATTTTTGCAAATGAACAATTATCCCATTGACATTATCGGAAGTTACGGTATGCAAGTGGGAAAATACAACGAAAAGGAAAAGAAAATCGACATAATAAAAGATGTTTCTTTGCCTGTAAATAAGGAAGAAATTGAGAAAAAAGTCACTTTTTTGCGTGAAAAATACGGCTACACGGAATTTAGGGGCGACAATGTGCAATATCATTCCTCCGGTGCTGTTACAATTCCGCTTTTGGGAACAGATGCCTTGCAAAATGATAAGCTTTCTTTTGATCCCGACAGAGTAAAAAGAAGAAAAATTTATGACGAGGTGTGTCAAATGTTCCCCGATTATAATGTATTTGTCGGTGGCTCTTCTTCGTTTGATATGGCACCAAAGCCTTACAACAAATACACAGCTTTGGACGAATATTGCAGTGAAAAAGGGGTTTTGCACAACGAGGTTGTTTTTGTCGGAGATGATTACGGTTTGGGCGGAAACGACGAAAGCGTTTACAAGTCGGATTTCGGATTTATCAAGGTCGATAATTATGAGGAATTGGAAAATTATTTAAAGGAGCTTTTGTAAAATGAATTTTGAGGAACTTTTAAAAGGAAAAACGGATTGTAAATGCGGTATGGTTCACAGTTGTCCTATAAAAGGCGTTTCGATTGGGAAAAATGCTGTTTCCGATTTGGGAAAATATGCAAAAAATTATGAAAACATACTTGTTGTGGCAGACGAAAACACATATAATGTAGGTGGAAACAAGGTTTTGGAAATTTTGGGAAATAAGGTTGAAAATAAGATTGTTTTTACAGCAGAGGGCTTTTTGGTGCCTGACGAAAAGGCGATTGAAACAATTGAAGAAAAAGTTACCGAAAAAACAGACCTTATTTTGGGAATAGGTTCAGGCGTTATTAACGACCTTTGCAAATACGTAAGTTTTAAGCATAATTTGTCCTATTTTATCGTTGCTACAGCAACTTCAATGGATGGTTATGCTTCCGACGGTGCCGCACTTATCATTAAAAATATGAAAGTTACATATAAGGCACACGTTCCCGAAGTTATTATCGGTGATGTGGATTTTTTGAAAAACGCACCTATAGAAATGATAAAATCGGGTTATGGCGATATTTTGGGAAAATACAGCTGTCTTAACGATTGGAAGCTTAGCAGACTTGTAAATAATGAATATTTTTGCGACTATGTTTATAAGCTTACTTATGATATTGTTGAAAAAACAGTTCCTTTGGCAAAAAAACTTTTGGAAAGAGACGAAAATGCTTTAAAAACTCTTATGGAGGCGCTTGTTTGCGTTGGTATTGCAATGAGCTATGTGGGCTATTCACGTCCTGCATCGGGAAGTGAACACCATTTGTCACACTTTTTTGAAATCACGGGAATTATAGATAATGAGCCTTATTTTTGTCATGGAACAGATGTTGCCTATTCGATGCTTGCGGTACAGAAATTAAGAGAAGAAATTTTGAAGATAAATGTACCCGAAAAAAAGGAATTTAACGAAAAAGACTGGGAAGGTAACATTAAAAAAGTTTACAAAAAAGCAGGTGACGGAGTCATTGAGCTTCAAAAAAAGGTTGGACTTATATATAAGGACAGAACAGAAATTTACAAAGAAAATTGGAACGAAATAAAAGAAATTCTTTCGGAAGTGCCAAATTGCGAAAAAACAGAGGGATATCTTAACGAAATAGGTTTGCCTGTTTGCGATTTTTATGAAATGTATTCCGAAGAAAAACTTGAAAATGCGGTAAAATATGCTCGTGCATTAAAGGACAGATATACCGTTTTATGGCTTTATAACGATATAATAACAAAATAATATTAAAACAAGAAAAAACGCCGATTATAGCTAAATTCGGCGTTTTTTTAACAAGAATAATATTTTAGTTGCCGTATTTTTTAACAAGGTTTTCGTAAAACGAAACGGCACCTTTGATTTCGTCTTTATCGGGGTGATTTTTTGCAATTCCGCCTATAAGCTTGAAAGGTCCGAAGGTGTTGAAGCCCAAAGAACCGTATTCCCCGGTAATTAAAGCGGATTTTTTTGAAACTTCTTCTCTGATTGCTTTTGTGTAGCCCTCTTTGTAAACTCCGTATGTGTGAACAAAGAACACTTTCTTATTTTGGGGGAGATTGTTTTTGGCAAAATTAAGTACGGTTTTATGATATTTTGAATAATAAATACCGGAAGCAAAACCGATTAAATCATATTCGTTTAAGTCGGCATTTGACATTTTTGTAACGTCTATAAGCGTTATATCGTTGTTTTCTGCCATAGCGTCCAAAAGTTTCTTTGTGTTTTCGTGATGTCTTGAATAATAAACAACAGCTGTTTTCATTTTTTTAAATTCCTTTCTTTTTATAAGTTTTTTGAAATTGTCTGTTGACTTTTTTCGGTATTTATATTATACTATATATGAAAATAAAAAGCAAGTACGAAAATAAAATATACATAGTATTAAAAAATGTACCTATTGGGAGAGAATGCTGAAATGAAAAAAGAAATGACGGCGGAAGAATATTTGAAAAAAGTTTTAACTTCAAAACCGAAAGACGATTGTCCCATGAGAAGAACTTTGGAAATCATAAGCGGAAAATGGAGAACACATATTATATACGAACTGTGCAAAAAGCCTGTTTGCCGTTTCGGAGAGTTGAAAAAAGCTTTGCCGAAAATCACAAACACAATGCTTACTTCCACTTTGCGAGATTTGGAAGAATACGGAATTGTTAAGCGTGAACAGTTTAACGAAATTCCTCCGCATGTGGAATATTCCCTTACGGAAAAGGGAAAAGCACTGTTGCCAACCTTTACGGAATTGGCTAAATGGGGCGAAAATTACTTAAAAAAATAAAAAAAGAATAAAAAATTTATAAAAATTGAAAAAAACTATTGACAAATGACAAAAATTGTGGTATATTAGTATATGCT
>CAYPIJ010000088.1:0-8062 GCA_964410755.1 uncultured Oscillospiraceae bacterium
TTGTTCAAGATACTATGCGTATTGAGATACTTAAAGATTATAAAAATGTGATTGATGGTTCGAGCTTAAATAATAGTACCTCTAATTCCTGCTTGGTTCCTACTTTGAGTAACAATGGGAATTTTAAAGTAGATAAACAAATTAACGTTGGTGAAAATTGTAGATTTTACGGAAACGATTGCACTATTGATGCTTCCGAGCGTACTTCAAGTTCTGTAACTTATCCACATTTTCAAATTAATAAAAATACTTTTGTAGAAAATGTTCGTTTTTATGGTCCGTATGTTGATAAAATTTATAAATACAATGATATTGCTCAAGGATACGAGGATTATAAAATTCTTCCAATTGTATATTTAAGTGAAGGAGCTGTGCTTAAAAATTCTTATGTTATACATGGTGGTCGAGGTATAGAAGTTTCTGCAAAAAATATTGTTTTAGAAGATGTGACTATTGAATGTTCCCCCATACCTATAAAAGTAGATAGCGGTGCAAAATTTACTATTAAAGGAAATGTTATTTTGGATAATGGAGTAAAGAGTGTTGCTTGTTCCGGTCATAACAAAGGAATCGGTATTGCAAAATGTGATTCTGAAACGAGTGCTTCTAATATTTCGATTAATATTGAGGGGGATTTACATTCATATAATTTTATTCCGAGTGGGGATGTTAGTAAGCTAAATATAAAATTTCCACAAAATATGAGTGATAATAAAATAATTTTAAATGGAAAAGAATATATTAATCCGATTGCTTACGGAGATAAAAATTGTACAATGAATATTTCAGTATCTCAAAACAGTAATTTGTATAATTTAACGTCATTCACCAGTGATAATGGCGGTAAAATTTTTAGTTACGACAAAAATAAGGTTGCTGAAAGTGGAGTGGATTTATCATACCTTTTATCAAAACCCGAAGCTTATGCTACAGAAGTTGAATTTGAAACATTCAAATATACAATGTCGGGAATTCAAAATTCATATAATGCCAAATTATCGGAAAGCAATGTTGTTGATTTTTCAAATGTTAATTTCTATAAATACAACAATAAGCTTCCTTATGATATGCATATTTTTGAAGTTACAAGTGGTGTGGAAGAAGAATATGTTACAACAACATATACTTTAACAAACGGACTTTTTGACAGTACAACAAAAAAATTGACTTTGCCTGCTGATGCTTCTACATCAAAAGAATATTACGGTATATTTGAAGTGACGGATATTTATGACGATAATAAACAATATAATGATTACAATACAACTATAAAATGCGTCGAGTAAAGGAAAAAAACATGAAAAATATACTTATAATTTGTGCCGGTGACAATAAAAGCCGTGAAAAATTAATTGAATATGCAAAAAAGAGCGATTATATAATTTGTGCCGACGGTGGATATCAATACGCCGTCGAGTGCGGAATAACACCAAATATTCTTGTCGGTGATTTTGATTCTATGGAAGAACCGAAAGACTTTTTCTTGAAAGTGCGACTTCCCAAAGAAAAAGACGAAACCGACACGGAATATGCACTGAAAACCGCTTTTTCAAAAAATCCCGATACCGTTATTATATATGGCGGTATCGGTGATAGATTTGACCATAGCTATGCCAACGTTTGTCTTTTAAATTCTTGCTTGGAGCATGAAATAAAAGCTTTTGTAACGGACGGAAAGACAAAAATATATCTTACCGATAGTGAGCTTATATTGAATGAAAAAACGGATACCACAATCAGCATTTATTCATTCAGCGATATTTCCGAAGGAGTGAGTATTGAGGGCTTTAAATATCCGTTAAATAATGCTACATTAAGCAAATTTGACGTTGTGGGAACAAGCAATCTCACAACAGCAAAAAAACAAAAAATTTCTGTTGAAAACGGAATTTTAATGATAATTTGTAACGAAATTTAATTGTTTTAATATAATAAAAGTGAAGAAAAGAAAATTCCCGAATGTGAAAAACGGAAGTGTTGGCAATATGAAATTTATGAATAAATTGCGTTGCGTAAAATGGGGGATAATACTTATTATTGTTGGTATCGGTGTCATCTTTTCTCTTTTGATGCCGGCAGAAGCCATGGTTGTTATACTTTCGCTTCTTCTTATTTTTGTCGGTTTGTGTTTACTTAATAACGATAAAAGAAAATTTTAGAGAGGTGATATTGATGAAAATAGTTGTATATAGACCTCGTAAATTTATGAGAAGCATTTTTAAAATGATTTTCAAAGTAAATTAGTCTTTCTCTCTTTTAAAAAAAGCTGTGAAAAACAATGTTTTTTGCGGCTTTTTTACTTGTTTTTTGTTTCATTTTTTCACTTGGTACATTTTTTTTGTTTCTTCATATAATGATTATGAGTTTTAACCAATAAAAACGAAAGAAGGGGAAAATTTGAAATATATAGCAGTTTTTAAATCTTTGGCTTATGCACAAAGACTTCAAAATAAATTTAAAAAATCAAAATTACCGCTGATAACCAAAACTCCAAAATCGCTGGCAGGCGGTTGTTCATATTCTTTGGAATTTTCCGAAGATATGCTTAACGATATTATAAAATCAACTTCTTATTCAAAAAAAGGTTTTATAGGTATCTATAAAGAAACTCAAAAAAACACTTACGAAAAAATCAATATATGAAAGAGGTGAATTGAATTTTGATTTACCTTGATAACAGCGCAACGAGCAACAATAAGCCTTTAAAAGTAAAAAAGGCTGTAATGGAAGCTTTGAGCAATCCTGTAAATGTGGGAAGAAATTCTTCTTCACAATCTTTTAAAACAGGAAAAAAGGTATATGATGTAAGAGAAAAAGTTGCAAATCTTATAAATGTGGATAATCCAGCCAATATAGTTTTTACCAATAATGCATCAACGGCTTTGAATTTTGCATATAAGGGAATTGTAAGAGAAAATTCCAATGTTATAACAACACTTTTCGAGCATAATTCGGTTTTAAGACAAATATATAATGACGATACGGTAAATTGCTCTTTTTTGCCGGCCGATAAAAATTACGTTACAGATATTTCAAAAATAAGTGAGCTTATTTGCGATAATACCTCGTTGGTTGTAATTAACTGTGCATCAAACGTTACAGGCGTTGTAATTGACTATAAAAAAGTATATGAAATTTTAAAGAATTATAATATTCCCATATTGTTTGACTTTTCTCAATATGTCGGAGTGAAAAAAATTGACCTTAGCGGTATGAAAAATGTTATGGCTGCATTTAGTGGGCATAAGTCACTTCTTGGCCCGCAAGGTACGGGGGTGCTTTATGTTTCCGATGATACAGAACTAAAAACCGTTTTTGAGGGTGGTACCGGCAGTTTGTCGGAAGAATTACAACAGCCGGATTATTTGCCCGACAGATTTGAAGTTGGAACGATTAACACGCCCGGTGTTTTGGGACTTGGCGCAGGGGTAGATTATGTTGAAAAAAGGGGTATAGAAGAGCTTTACAATCATAAAATCAGACTTTGTAAAAAATTATATGAGGGGCTTTTGAATATAAAAAACACTGTTGTTTACCATAACGGAGATTTTACCGATAAAATTCCAATTATATCATTTAATTTCAAGAATGAATATTCCGAAAAAATAGCAAATATATTGTCACATGAATTTAACATCAGTGTTCGTGGTGGATACCATTGCGCACCTTATGCTCATAATTTTATTGGCACAAAAGACATAGGTGCTGTAAGAATCAGCCCAGGTTATAGGACAACAAATAATGATATTGATAAGCTTTTATATGCACTAAAACGAATTTCGATTATAAATATATAAAGTTTATCCGTTTTTGATAAATACAAAATCACTTTTTAGGTGTATAATATATATTACGATACAAAGAAAGGAACGTAGAAAAAATGAACAAAACAACATTATTGGTAATGGCTGCCGGTATGGGTAGCAGATATGGCGGATTGAAACAAATCGATCCGGTTGGACCAAACAAAGAAATAATAACCGATTATTCCGTATTTGATGCGGTAAAAAGCGGATTTTCAAAAGTTGTGTTTATAATAAAAAAAGAAAACGAAGGAGTTTTCAGAGAAATAATAGGAAATAAGATTGAAAAAATAATTGATGTTGATTATGCTTTTCAAGATGTTGACGATATTCCCGGTGGAAATATTTACGGAAGAGAAAAGCCATGGGGCACAGGTCATGCCGTAATGTGCGCGGAAAATTTTGTTAAAACCCCCTTTGCGGTAATCAATTCCGATGATTTTTACGGAAGAAGTGCTTTTTCGGGACTTCAAAACTTTTTGTCTGAAGTAAAAGAGGAAGAAAACCAAAAATATAATTTTGCAATGATGGGCTTTGTTTTGGAAAATACTCTTACCGATAACGGAAGCGTTGCAAGAGGAATTTGCGAAGTTTCTGAAGATGGATTTTTGAAAGAAATAAACGAACGTACAAAAATAATGAAAAAAGACGGAAAAACCAAATATGAAAACGAAAAAGGGGAATGGATTACAATTCCCGAGGGAAGTACCGTTTCAATGAATACTTGGGGATTTACACCTAAAATATTTGAAGAATTGAAAGCCGGTTTCCCAAAATTCTTGGTTGAAAGCAAAGACAATATTTTAAAAGCCGAATATTTCTTGCCGTCTGTTGTTGACAGCTTAATTAAAAGCGGAAAAGCAGATGTAAAGGTTCTTAAATGCAATGAAAAATGGCATGGTGTAACTTATAAAGAAGATAAAGAGCCGGTGGTTAATTCCATTAGAGAAATGATTGAAATAGGAAAATATCCACGAAATCTTTGGAAATAATAAAAACAGAAAAATGGCAAAATGTTTCTTTTGCCATTTTTTTGTACTGTTTTGATTGGATATTTTTAAAATATTATTTTGAAAGGAGGAAAAAAGTTGAATAAAACGAGAACAATTCTTCATTGTGATATGAATAATTTTTTTGCTTCTTGCGAATGTAAGTTAAACCCGGAGCTTAAAAAAGTTCCTATGGCAGTTGTGGGCGATATGGAAGCAAGAAAGGGGATAGTTCTTGCAAAAAATGAACTTGCAAAGGCTTACGGTGTTGTTACCGCGGAAACAGTTTGGGCGGCAAAAAGAAAATGCCCCAATCTTACACTGGTATCACCTCATAAGGATATATATTCCCATTATTCAAAAAAATTCAGAAATATTTGCTATGAATTTACCGATATGGTTGAGCCTTTCGGAATTGACGAATGTTACCTCGATGTTACTGACAGTTCTTCTCTTTTTGGAGATGGAATTACAATTGCGGAATCTTTAAGAAAAAAAGTTAAAGAAGAATTGGGGCTAACCGTTTCTATCGGTGTGTCTTTCAATAAAGCTTTTGCAAAATTGGGCAGCGACTATAAAAAACCTGATGCGGTAACTGTAATTTCAAAGGAAAATTATGCTGATTTTATAAATGATATGCCTGTTGAAAGCTTACTTTTGGTTGGCGGAGAAATAAAAAAACGTCTTAACAGAATGGGAATTAAAACCATCGGCGAATTATCAAGAGAAAACAGAAATTTGTTGGTTGAAGCTCTTGGAAAAATGGGCGGTACAATTTATGATTATGCCAACGGTCTTGATGACAGCGTTGTGGAAAAATATAATACAAAGCATAAATTGAAATCTGTGGGTAACGGAAATACTTTTCCGAAAAATATTTCTTCTTGTGAAGAACTTTTTTCCGAATTTATGAAGCTTTGCGAAGAAATTGCCGGAAGACTTAGAAACGAAGAACAAAAGGGAAATGTAATATGTTTAAATTTAAAAACACCGGATTTTAAGACGAAAAGTAAACAAAAAACAATTGAAAGTGCAACCAATTTGGCAACTGATATTTACAGAGTTGTAACGGATTTATACAAAGAAAGTTTTGAAAATTTCGGTGCGGTTCGTGCCGCAACAATAACTGTAAAAGGGCTTAATTCGGAAAGGGAAAGTTCACAGCAACTTTCAATATTTTTTGAAAAAGAAAAGAAAAATGAAAATTCTTCTAAAATAGAAGATGCCATGTACGATATAAAAAATAAGTATGGTTTTAATTCAATAACTTACGGAATAACGCTAAAAAATAACGAAAACGACAAATAGGGAGTTTTTAACAAAATAATTTGTTGTTTTTTGTTTGAAATTTTATCCTTTTTGGGTTGACAATTGAGAAAAAATTTAGTATAATGTTTGCGGTATTAAAATGCGTACTGCAAAAAAACAAGAGAGGAATGCAAATTGATTTTTGCAATTTTGTTATGGATAATAAAAAGAACACTAAAATCAATTTTTGGGGAACATTATCAAAGTATATAAAAGGATATGAAAAAAATATTTTCATATCGGTGCTTTTTTCTTTGATTACAGGTATTATGGTTGCTGTGCAACCTCTTATGATAAAATATATAGTAGATGACGGTATATTGGCAGATTTGCAGATAGACAAAAAATTACAGATTGTAGGATTTTTGTGCATCGCCTATTTTATAATATCTTTTTTAAGAGTAAGTATGTTTGGTGTTGCTTCTCATTCTATGTATAAACTTATGGAGGGAACACTTTCCAATTTGCGTAATGCTTTTTTTGCAAGCGTCCAAAGACTTTCTATGAGCTTTTATGATAAAACAGCATCGGGCGAACTTTTTAATTGTATTATGGGGTCCCCCATGAACAACATAAAAACTTATTTAAGCCAGGTTGTAATTTCAATACCATATCAGTGCATTTCTTTTGCAATTTCTTTTGTTGCACTTTTTTCCTATGATGCACTTCTTACTGTAATACTTGTTTTGATTGCCTTTGTAATGATGCTTTTAAATCATTTGTCAAAGCAAAAAATTAAAAACATTGCAAGAGATTACATTGCAACAGAAAGCCAAGCAAGTAAATATATAAACGATATGCTCCACGGACTTGAAGCAACAAAAATGTATTCAATCGAAAAGGATACTATAGGAAAATTCCAAAGATATGCAGCATCTATGCAAGAAAAAGGTGTTGAAATGTCAATTTCAATATGGTTTGAGCATGCAAAACCGGAAGTTGTTCAATATTTGGGAACAGCGGTTGTATATTTTGTTGGCGCACTTCTTTGCATATACAGAGGTCTTTCCACAGGTGTACTTTTTGCATTTATAAGCAGTATGGGAATTATACTTTCCACAATTTCATCGATTTTGCAAATTGTTCTCAGCCAAAACAGTGCAGCGGCAGGCTTGGAAAAAATTCAAAATATTATAGATTACACATCTGAAACACCTGAAGTTGAAGCAGGTAGACAGAGAAACATTGATATTGAAAGAACAAGTGCCCGTACAAAAGACAAGCCTTGCATTGAATTTAAAAATGTATGCTTTGGCTATGACGACAAGAAAATTTATGAAGATTTTAATTGCAAAATAAAATATAACGAAAGTATCGGTTTGGTTGGCGGAAGCGGTAGCGGAAAATCGACTTTTACAAAGCTTGTTATGCGTCTTTATGATGTCAATAGTGGTGAAGTTGATTTGCACGGAAGAAACATCAAGGATTTCAAGCTTCACGATATGCGTCAATGCTTTGGCGTTGTTCCTCAAAATCCTTTTATGTTCCAATGCTCAATTTTGGAAAATGTTCGTATAGCAAGACCTGAAGCTACAAACAGTGAAGTTATTGAAGCTATGGAAATGGCACATGTTCATGATTTTGTGAACGATTTGCCAATGGGGTGGAATACGGTTATCGGTGACGGCGGTCTTAATCTTTCCGGCGGACAGAAACAAAGAATTGCCATTGCGAGAGCAATTTTATGCAATCCGGATATTCTTATTTTTGATGAAGCAACTTCTGCACTTGATAATGTTTCCGAAAAGCTTATTCAAGAATCTATGGAAGAACTTATGAAAACACATACTGTTTTGATTGTTGCACACAGACTTACAACCATAAGAAATGTTGACCGTATTCTTGTGTTTAAAGATGGCAAGATTGTTGAAGAAGGAAAATTTGACGAGCTTGTTGAGAAAAACGGTGCATTTAAAGAACTTCTTACTTTTAAGGAATAAAGAAATGAGTTATATATTGGAA
>CAYPIJ010000089.1:0-8047 GCA_964410755.1 uncultured Oscillospiraceae bacterium
CCATTTTTCTTGCTCCTTTTTTTGTAAATATTTACTGTAAACTCCAAAAAAAAGATTTCTTTTCTTTGAAATTTATTTTATCATATAATTAAAAATATGTCAAGGGGTAAAATTCCATTGTGTTAATTTTCACCCCCTGTTTTTATTAATCATTTTCTTTCAATTTTAAAGCATACGGCTTCATATTGTTATCCCAAAGGAAAACAGCCGTTTCCTTGCTTTTTACAAGTGCATCGGGCAATGTAAAATTAAAATATGCTTTTTTCTCTGCCTTGGGAAGTGTAAGCGAAATATACTCAACGTCTTTAAGCATATTGTCCTCATAGCTTGCTACTGCAAAATTCGCCGTTAAGTCCTCTCCCCTGTTTTCGTAAAGAATACTTACGTTGTTTTCGTTCAATTTACAATCATACATAACAACGTTATATTGAGAGGTTGTAAAAGCATTCACTTCATCAAGGCATTTTTTCGATGTCTTGTTTTTAAATGAATTTCCGTTTGCCGTAACACTCCAATAGTAAGTTGTATTGGGTGCTAAGCCCTCAATTTCCACATTTTGGTATGGTGTTGTTTCCTGCTTTACAATATTTTCCATACTTGGATCTGTTGCAACGGTGTAGGTGTAATTATCGGCAAAATCCGATTGCTCCCACGCTAATGTAGCCCTGTTGCTCCAAGCCACAGTCTCACCGTTATATGGCATTGTTTGAGAAAAATCACCCAATGAATAGCTTCTGTCCATTCCGATTTGATTAATATTGTAATCTTCCGTCAAAATAAACCCCTTCGGTGCTGTTACACCGCTTTTTAAAAGATAATTTTCCGTTAAGTTATCCAAAGTACATGTACTGCTTGCGGAAATATCATTTTTATTTCCCAATCTTGTATAAGCTGATTTATTTTCATAGCCTATATCGGTTTTAACGTTACATATAACGTTATTTTTTACGGTAATATAATCGGGATTATATATACCTGTTTTGCCGGTAATCACAATTGGTTTATTTTTCTCTATAGTTTCGGCAGTAACCTTTATTTGTGAGTATTTTCCCATAATACCCGCTATGTCCGTTCTTAATGTTCCCTCTTCATTAAAAAGACCGCATTTTTTACCTCTGTCAATAACTGCATCATAGTTATATGTAGACATATAGCTGTTTAACTGCACACCCTTTGAACGTGCTCCGTTATCACCGATAAAAATATTGCCCTCAATTGTATTATCTCTGCCCGAAGCGCTCAAAACTCCGTAGCTCGAAACCCTATCTGTCTCATTTTTGCTGCTTTTATTTTCAATAATATTATTTCTTACAGTATCTCCCGACGTGGTATCGTCAAGGAAAATACCGTTTATTGCAATACCGGGGTCACCTACAATCCCCCAATATCCCATATCGTGAATATAATTTTCTTCCACAATATTTCCGTAGTCAATCCAGCTTCTTCCTGTGTAAATCGCACCCGAATCCCCCGTTTGGTTGGAAAGGTTGAAAAATTCGTTATGCTTAATGTTGTTGTCTGTGCCTCTGTATGTCAAAGCCGAATAAGCTCCCTGATGTACGGTGTTGTTTTCAACAAGTGTTTCGTGTCCAGTAACATTTATGCTTGAACTTTGAACATAAAGGTCTTGTGCAACGTTATAAATATGGTTGTTTCTTACCACATTGTTGCTTTTCGGTAATGTATTGTAACTCATTCCGTATTGCGTTAAGCTTATTGCCTGAGAACCCACATTATAAAACTCGCAATTTTCAATTGTTACATCATGGGAAGAAATCTGAACTCCGCCATAAGCCAAATCGTGGAATTTACAATTTTTAATTGTAAGGTAGTTGGAGTTATTTGTTACAATTGCATAGCCGTAGCACTCCACAAAAGTAAGTCCGTCAAATTCAATGTAATTAACATCGTTCATTTGAATAAATGTATTCCATGTGGGATTATCGTAAATATCTCTTAAAACAGCAACGGAAAATCTGTTGCTTCCGCTTTTGAAATCCCGAGGTGGATAATAGTAAAGCTTCAAATTTTCGCTGTCAACATAATATTCACCAACACAATCAAGTTCTTCAAGTAAATTAAAAACCTTATATCTTGCATACTTATTATTTTCGCTGAAATTCGTGCTTTTTGGGTAAATTCTTTTATTTTCAACGTCAACTCTGTTAATTTTGGTAACAAAGCCCGTAAAAACGCTGTTCATATATCCGCCCAAATAGGCATTTTCCAAATTCGTCCACAATTCCGGGTGAAGTGTGTCGTCATAGGAAAAAGAGTACTCCGTTCCGCTCTTTTTAATGTCTTTCATATAGGAAAAATCATTGTTCGGCCAACACGCCATAGTCTGACGTTTTCCGTTGTAATAAATTCCCAAGGGGCAAGTCGAACGGTCACCGTTCGCTTCAACCGTTTGTCTTCTGTTATCCGTAAGGGTAAGATGTGTTTTTGTAATTCCGTAAGGTGCCAAATCCACTTCCAAAACCTTATCTCTTGCAGAAACGGGAATTTTGCTTAAAATTCCCCTATCTGTAATCTCTTTAAAATCGTTAATGTCTATGTCTTTCGAGCCTTTGAAAATAACTTCTCCGTCTCCTGCGGATTTATAGATTGTCTTTCCGTTTTCAAAAGCACTGTCATGCTGTTCGTATTGCGTTTGCCAAAAATGTGTTCTTCGTGTCATTGGGTAAACTCCGCCATGAAAAAGAACTGTTATTTGCCCTTTAAAGCCGTTTCCTTTAGCTCTCAGTTCGCTTACTTTTTTTCTTGCACCCGTTAAAGTTTGCAAAGGTGCGTTTTCTTCTCCGCTGTTTTGGTCGTTGCCGTTTACGGATACATGAATAATTTTTTCTTCAACGGTTTCTTCGGCGAAAACCGCCAAAGAAAAGATTAAACAAAATGATAACAAAAGTGTTATTATTTTTTTCATAATTAATTCCTCTTCTTTTTAAAATAGGCTCTCCCTTTCGAGAGAGCCTTGTATTTATTTTATTTTTCTACATCAAAGTTAATTTGTGAGCTTAAAGCCAACGGTTTAAGTCCGCTTACAGAATCCCAAACAAATACTTTTGCGTAATATACATCTTCACCGGCAGGCTTTGTATATGTAAAACTTGCATTGTCTGAAATTGTTTTAGCTTCGTTGTTAATTGTTGTAACGCCCAAAAATTTATTGTTTTCACCATAAAATGCTACCATAACATCAGCATTTGTACTATTACTGAAGTTTGTTACCACAACTTTGTCGTCTTCAATGTCTGCGTGCATTGTCATATTGTTGTTTCCTGCAATAATAAGGTTTCTTGCATAAACAGCATCAATATTGGTTTTGCCATTTAAAAGGCTTGCAACTGCATCAACATTGGTAATTCCCAAAACATCTTGATATTTTGTAAGAAGGTCTTTCGGGTTTTCTGCTTTTGCCGCATCGTTCATTATTCTTGCCAAATCGTAATTGATTCTGACATAAACGAATTTACTTGACAAGCTTACACTACGACCTGAAGAAGCTCTTTGCACACCAAAGGTAAAAGTTGAGCCTTTAGTTGCACTATTAAAAATGGAAGTAATATCAAAAGTTTCTTCTTTGTCTACCACAGGTGAATAATGTTGCATAATATACTGCTTATTGTTTTCGTCTGTTAAATTTGTGAAAACAATATTTGCAGGACCATCATTACCTACGCCTGCTCTTTTTTCGTGGAACTGAACGCTTGAAACATAAGTGCTGTCGTAATCTTCGGGAACTTTAAAGCTAATCTCTGCATATTTCGTTGAATTTCCGACATTTGCATCTATATTACCATACTGGTTAGCTGTAAATGTACAATCCAACTGTTTTGTTGCAACAGATTTTTTTACAGCATTGTTAAATGTGCCTTTTGCACCGTCGACAGTTTTAAAGTTTTTACCTATAATTGCATTAATTACTGTTGATTTATCGGAAAGTGCATTGTAAGTATCAATATCAAATTCCAAAGCACCACCGTTTGTCATAATAAATACGCCTGCATTCTCAGCTGTCAATTTATTAAGGTCGGAAATAAGTGCATTTGTATCATACTTAATTGTAAGGTAAGGTGCGGAGTTAATATCATACGCTGTATATATTCTCTTATATCCACCTTTTGTACGACCTGTAATCTCAGGATCTGTTCTTTCAAGCTTAGCTCTTACGGAAATGTAGTTTGCTGTTGCATTATTCTTTACATAATCTGTTATATCGGTAGTAACACTCGGTACACCTATTTGTGGCAAGCCTTTTTCAGCTTGGTAAAATTGTTGTGTGCCTTTTCCAATCTGTTTGCCACTATCAAGAGAAGCTTTTGTTTCCGATGTATATGTGGAATAATTTTTGTCATTCCAATCTGTATTTACATCATAATAAGTTGCAGTCCAATTACCGTTATCTTGCGAATGATTTATAAAGTTTACGGTCGCTTTTGCCGAAAGGATATATTTAGCATCAGCTTTAATAATCTTTTCGTTCATTGGAAATTTAATATATGTATCGGAAGGATTCCAGTTTTGATAACCTTCATTTGAAATTGTATTACCAAAAGCTCCGTTTCTGTACAAAATATTTTCCGTTGCTGTAACAACAACGCTTCCTGCCAAAGGTGCAATTGCTTCGTTAAGCACTTTTTCAATTGCTTCTGCATTTGCATATCCGTTACCTTTGCCCTCAACAACTGCTTTTGCAACAATATTCTTTGATTCTGTTGAAAGATTGTTGAATTCCAATGTATCAACTCCAAGGATTTCACCATAGATGTTGATTGCGTCAATTACATCTGCTTCCGTTGTTGCACCGTTGATTTTTCCAAGTGCAATTTTGGGAGCTTCTGTTTTTGCATTTGTTACAATATTTTCAAAAGCTTCAATTGAATTTACATCACTGTTTTTGTAAAGGCAAATTGCTATATCGGAAAATTCAGCTGTTTTGTTCGATATTCCCAAAACGTCTTTCCACTCTGTAAGATATTCTTCAATAGCTTTTGTTGAAGTCATATCCTTTATTTTTGAAATAACAGCCATTTTATCGTATGTTACTGCTAAATAAGAAGTCTTTTCCTGCTCAATCGGACGAATCCAAAGCGGGTCATTTCCAGAGCTTTTTTCTGAGACACCATAATTCATTGTAAATACAGTTACATTTTTGTTTGAAGCTAAGTCCTCTTTTACAAAATCTGTAACATCGGCACAAATTTGTGCATTTGATACACCGTTAAGCATATATTCGGAATAGTCAACTGTTTTTCTTGAAAAATCAATGTTTTTTAAAAGAGTATTTTCTTCGATTGAAGAAATAGTATTGCTTGAATTAATATTAACTGATTTCATAGAATCAATCTGTTCCAATGTATCAACATTAAAATCGGAAAATATTACTTCTGTATTTCCAACATTCGCACTGGTATTTTGTCTTATCGCATGAAATTCAACCTTTGAAATTACATCAGCTTTATTTTTCAAAGAAGAAATATCAGCACCCCAAATTTGAGCATTATTAATCGTATTTTCCAAATTAAACGCTAAATTATTGTGCAAACCACTCTCCAATTTAAGCTTACCGTTTTTTGTAATAGAAATTTTATTTGCGGTATCTTTATATGTAAGCGATGAAAAGGCATTGTCATAAGCCTGTTTTACTGCCAAAGGCGTTGCAAACTCGCCGTTTTTCAAAGCATCTAAAACAACTTTTTTACCGCTTTCGTTAAGCATATTGAATTTTCCGATGTTCAAATCCAAGGGAAATGCAACAGCTTTTAATGCACCAGCATCAACTGTTTTCAAAGCACCTAAAATTTCATTAAAATTATATTCAATTTTAATTGACGGTGCTGTTGACAAACCACCTTGAGGGTACATTGTCAAAGACCAAATTGCTTTATAATTTGTATCGTTTGGACAACAAAGCATAAATGAAGCTTTACTGTCTGTTAAAGATGTTAAATAATTTTTAACATCAAATTTCACAACTTCATTTGCACTTGTTGTTTCTCCCTCATTACCTGCAGCATTTATCTTATTTTCAGCCGTTGCATAAGTTGCAGGTGAAACGTTTGCGGAAATAGTTGCATAGTTATCCTTGTTGCTCCAGCTTGTTGATGGAACTTCATAAATGGCAAGCTTACTCTTGTCATGACCGGCATAGTTAGCATTTTGGTGCAATTTTACATTGAAGCTTGCGGAACCTGCAAAAGACATACTGTCTTTAACGCCATCAACATTAAATTTATAGTATCTTACTTTTGATTCAGAATTATTTTTGTAATAAACCGCACTGCTGTTATTCGTTCCCAATTCTTCAGATACATAAATAGTTTTTGTTATTGTTGTTGCGGACGGAGACGCTTCATCTTCGGCAAGAACAGAAATACCGCAACAGGAAAAAATCATTAATGCTGTAAGCATAAGGCTTAACAGTTTTGAAAATTTCTTTTTCATTATTTTTATCTCCTTTTAAATTTTTTTAAAATTATTTTTTGTTTTTAAACCATTCGTCGACTTGTTTTTGAAGGTCTGCCTTAATGTCGTCATTTCCGGCACTTTTAAGCTTGCCCATAAATTCTTTATAGGTTGCTTCATAGTTTGGAAGAGCACCCGAACACAAAGGCTTATCGTATTCACTGTATACGGCATTAACCTGCAACAATTTCGACTCAAAGTTGGTTGTGTCAAACACGCAACCTGCAAATCTGGATTTTACAGAATTTGGGTTAAGGTCGTTGAATACATAATCTTTATAGCCCTCAAAGTTGCCAACTGTTTCGTAAGCATTCGCAGTATTACCGGCAACCCATTTTCTTATACCGTAAGAAGAATTTGAGTCAGGCTCGATTGAATAGTCAAAAACTTCGATTCTGTCGTCGGAAACTTTTTTGTAGTGTGTTCCCTCAATACCGTAAACAAGCATATTGTAAAGGTCTTTACCTTTTTCTGTATACATAAGTTCAAGGAATTTTACAGCTGTTTCGGGATTTTCACATTCTTCCAAAATTCCGTTTCCGCCTGCTGCGGAGCTGTTTGGAGTTACAAATTTTTCCTGAGTGGGAATCAATGTTGCATCGTTTTTGTAGGACGCACTCAAGGATTCTTTTGTGCCTTTTATTGCCTGTACAGTCCACAAGTCCATTCCGTCTGTTTTACCAACGTCTTCATTTATATCTGCACTCAAAATGTCTTTTCTTACATAGCCTTTTTCAAACCAATCTCTTGAAACGTCAAACAAAAGCTTCATTTCGGGAGTTTCCCAAATGTTTACAACCTTTGGTTTGTCTTCCGTTGTTTTAACGTAGTATGCACCAACGTTCAAGCTTTCGTAGCCTTTACGTGGAATCATTGAAGAAAGGTAAACACCTTTATCCAATGCGCCGTTTGCTTTCAAGTTTGCCAAATATGTTTCGATTTCATCGTAGCATTCTTTTGTGAAATAGTCGTTTTTCCACATAATATCCTGCATTTTTTGAGTATCCCAATATTTAGCGTCTTCTGTGAGAGTTGTAAGATTGAGTGTGCCTATGGGCATCATTTGGTAGTTTGGAATAACGTAGTATTCGCCTTTAACTCTTACAAGGTCGAAAACCCAATCGGGGATTTCTTTTGTAATGTCGGGAGCATTTTTCTCAACAAGCTCGGAAAGTGGAATAAACGTATCGTTTTGAACCTCCGAAACGTAGTTGAGGGTATAAGTACCGGCAATATCGGGCAAATCTCCGCTTGTTTGCAAAAGCATAAATTTCTGCGAATATTCCCCTGCCGAAATGGTATTGATATCCACGGTTACTTTTTCCATACCGGGGAATTCTTTAAGCTTTTTGTTAAAAGCCTCGTATACCATAGGACCGTCTTTTTGTTCCGCCAAAGATGGGATAAGCCATTTCAGAGAAACCTCTTTGTTGCTGTCGCTTTTGTTGCTTCCACCCGAGCAACCTGCAAAACAAGTTGCACCGATTCCCAAAGCAAGACCAAAAGCAGTAAGCTGTTTTTTGTTCATTGTTTTTCTTCCTTTCTTTTAAGAAAATTATTTTTTTAAATTATTTTTTAC
>CAYPIJ010000090.1:0-8007 GCA_964410755.1 uncultured Oscillospiraceae bacterium
GGTTTATGTGGAAAATTCAGATTGCAAAGGTCGGGATTGCGTAAATACAGGTAAAATTTCAAAAAACGGTGAATTTATCATTTGCAGTCCGCACAAGCTTCTTGTGAAAATAGGAAAGGGGAACGATGCCGATGTACAAGCCGTTTCCTACTGAAAAAAGAACAGTAAAAATTGCTTACGTTGCGATTTGCGTTTCGCTCTTGTTTGTACTCAGCTTTTTTGAAGGTATGCTGAATTTCAATTTCGGTGTTCCGGGAGTACGCCTGGGGCTTTCCAATTTGGTTATCGTTTTTGCCGTAAACGTTGGTAGTTTTTCTTATGGATTTCTTATAACGCTTTTGAAGGTTTTTATAAATTCACTTTTTTTTGGAGGCTTTTCTTCATTTTTGTTTACTGCTTTCGGCAGTTTTGCAAGTTTTTTTGCAATGTGGATTTTAAAAAAAGCTTTGAAAGATAAAATTTCTTGCATTGGAATAAGTGTCGGTGGCGGTTTCTTTCACATAAATGCACAATATGTTGCATCGTTTGCGGTTATGAAATCCGTCCACGTTTTTAAAATGCTTCCTTATGCGGTTTTGTTGACACTTGTTTCTTCCGTTTTTGTGGGAATTGTTGTTCAATGTATAATTAAAAGCTTAAAGGATGGTTTGAAAAAATGAGAGCTAAATCGCTAAATTCAAAATATACGTGGTTTTCACTTTTGATTATTTTGGTTATAGGTGTTGTTTTCGGTGGGATTATTACATACCTTACAGCCGGCGTGGGTGCGTTGGATTGGCTTACAATCGGCTATACTTTCGGTTTGAGTGAACCGTTTGTTCTTGATTTGTATGTTATAAAGTTTACATTGGGTTTAAGCGTAAACGTAAATGTAGCTGTTATAATAGGAATATTGCTTTCCGCCGTTGTATACAGATTTGTATTTTAATTTGAGAATTTTAATGTAAAGGAGATATATAAAATGTCTATTTTTGGTAGAGATATCGGTATTGACTTGGGAACTGCCAATACACTTATTTATGTGAGAGGAAAAGGAATAGTTTTAAGAGAGCCTTCCGTTGTTGCCGTAAACAGGTATACAAAGGATGTTCTTGCGGTTGGAAACGACGCAAAGGAAATGGTGGGTAGAACTCCCGACAGCATTATTGCGGTTAGACCTATGAGTGAAGGCGTAATTTCTGATTTTGCCATGACTTATAAACTTATTCGTTTCTTTTTGAAAAAGGTTTTGAAAAACGGAATATTTGTTAAGCCCAGAGTCGTTGCTTGCGTTCCGTCGGGTGTTACTGACGTTGAAAAAAGAGCTGTTGAAGATGCTGTTATGCAGTCGGGTGCAAAGGAAGTTCATATAATTGAAGAATCCATGGCTTCCGCAATCGGTGCCGGTATGCCTGTTGTGGATCCATTCGGTAATATGGTTTTGGATATCGGTGGCGGAACAAGTGAAGTTGCCGTTATATCTTTGGGTGCTATCGTTACCGCAAAAAATGTAAGAATTGCGGGAGATGCTTTCGATAAGGCAATAATCGATTATGTAAAGAAAACTCACAATCTCCACATTGGTGACAGAACAGCCGAACAAGTGAAGATTAAAATCGGTTCTGTTTACGATTGCGAGGACATTATGCCCGAAATGGACGTAAGAGGTCGTGATCTTGTTTCCGGTCTTCCGAGAAACGTTGTTATAACTTCGGAAGAAGCAAGAGAAGCGTTAAGTGAGCCTATAAGAACCGTTGTGGACGCAGTTAAAGAAGCTTTGGAGCAAACACCGCCGGAGCTTTCTGCCGATATTGTGGAAAAAGGTATAACATTAACAGGTGGCGGAGCACTTTTGAAAGGCCTTGACAGACTTTTGGCTTCCGAAACGGGACTTCCTGTAAAAATTGCCGATACTCCACTTGATTGTGTCGTTTTGGGAACGGGAGTTTTGCTTGAAGAAATTGAAACTCTTAAACTTATCGATAACGATAAGACACGAACCAACAAATACAGAAGATAAAAAATTAAAAAGGTAGGTGAAGCAAGCGGTGCGACGAAACAAAAAAAAGCCCTGGTGGCTTGTTTTGGGAATAGTTGTTCTTATATGTGTATTGCTTTTTGCATCGGCAAAGGACAGACTTAATGTTTCTTTTATCGATAACGCTGTGAATGCGGTTACAAAGCCGTTTGTTTCCGCAACTGCAAAAACGGAACAATTTTTCGGAGATTTTTTCGGATATTTTAAAAACAAAAAGAAGCTTGTAAAAACTGTTGATGAGCTTACTTATAAAAACAATTATCTTGAACAAAAGGTAAATTCTTTAACGTCTTTGGAAAAGGAAAACGAAAGGCTTAGAGATTTATTGAAATTAAGAGACAAATATCCCGAATATAAAACTGTTGCCGCTTCTGTAATTGCCAAAGAATCCGGTAATTACAGCCGTTTTATAACGATAGATAAGGGAAAAGAAAGCGGAATAGAAGTTAATAAGGCAGTTATTTCCCAAGACGGACTTGTGGGACTTGTTTTTGAGGTAGGAAATGGTTGGGCGAAAATCCAAACAATTCTCGATCCTTCCACTTCCGTTGGTTGTAAAATCACAAGAACTGGGGATATTTCCGTTTCGGAGGGAGACATAAGTCTTATTAATCAGGGACTTTTGAAAATGCTTTATATTTCAGGCGGATTTACCATTTTGGAGGGGGACATAGTTGAAACCTCCGGTTTGGGAGAAATTTATCCTCAAGGTATTGCCATTGGAAGAATAAAGGAAATAAAAGTGGAAGAAAGTACAGATTCTCAATATGCACTTATAACGCCTATTGTGGATTTTTCGGATTCATATGAAGTTTTGGTTATTGTTGAATAAGGAAAAGATAAAATGCAGGACAATGATTTTTTAACGAAAATTAAATATGGAATTATAGGTGCGTTTCTTTTTTTGTTGCAGGTTGTTTTTTGCAATAAAATGCGAATTTTGGGAGTGGCTCCGAATTTTGTATTGTGCTATACGTTGGTTGCTTCCTACAGAAACAAAGGTGCTTTCGGTTTTTACAATGCACTTTTTTTCGGTATTCTTCTTGATGCTGTTTCCGGGAGAATTTTCGGTGCTTATACTATATTTTTTGTTTTGTTTGATGTTGTGGTGGAAAAAGTTTTTTATAAATATTTTTCCGAAAATCTGTTTTTGGAGTTTTTAAGCGGTAGTGCTTTGCTCTTTTTGTTTTCGTTTTTCTATGCCGTTACGGTATGGCTTTTCAACGGAAGCTTTATGTTTTTGTTTTTCGGAATATGCCTTGTTGAAACATTAATAAACAGTATTTTATTTTCCTTTTTTCTTCTTGTTTCAAAAAGGAAAAAGAAAAAGCGTAGGAGTGCTTTTCGAGTATGAAAAAAAAGTTTTTTTCAAGAATTTGGTTTATATTTGCTTTCATTATAATATTTTTGACGGCTTTGTTTTTACGCCTTTTTTCTCTTCAAATCGTAAAAGGCGAGGAATATGCCGAATCTTCAATGAAAAGCCTTGTTAAAACAGTACCCTTAAAGGCAAAAAGGGGCGATATTCTTGACAGATACGGTCGTGTTATTGTAACAAGCGAAATTACTTATAATGTTGAAATTTCCAAGTATTCAAAAACGGACGAAACAATCAACAAAACCATATATAACTTAATTAAGCTTATGGAAAAGAAAAAACAAATATATACCGACAATTTTCCCGTAAGTGAATACCCTTACGAATATACCAAAGACAGTGCAAGCACGAAAAAATATTTAAAAAACTTAAATTTAAAAGAAAATTTAAAAGCTGACGAACTTATTTCGGAGCTTAAAGAAAGATATGAAATAAAAGATGAAATTCCTAAAAGCTATTTACGAAAAGTAATAAGCGTAAGAACAGAAATGGAATTAAGACAGTTTTCGGCAAACAATTCTTATGTTTTTGCCAAAAATGTTAATATAGATGTCGTAAGTGTTATAAAAGAGGACTCCACAAAATATCCCGGCGTTAATATTATGACATCTTACGAAAGGTCTTATCCCGAAGAAGTTGGAGCACATTTTTTGGGAAGAGTTGGACCTATTTATAAGGAAGAATATGAAGAATTAAAAGATAAAGGTTACCAAATTACCGATGTAATCGGTAAAGAGGGGATTGAAAAGGTTTGCGATTTCGAGCTTAAAGGCAGTGACGGAATTGAAAAAATTCAGCAGGACGGTAACGGAAAAATTTACTCTCACGGAACATTGCAAGATGCCGTAAGTGGTAATGACGTTATTTTAACAATAGACTTAAAGCTTCAAAAACGTGCCGAACAGGCACTTGCCAATATGGTAACGGAATTGTCGAGAACGGAAGCACCCGATGTTACGGGGGGGGCAGTTTGTGTAACCGATATTCACACGGGAGAAATTTTGGCTATTGCTTCCAACCCTACCTATAGCTTGGAAAATTTTGAAAAGGATTATGAAAAAAATTACAACGACAAGAAAAAGCCCTTTTGGAACAGAGCCATTTCCGGTACTTATGCACCGGGCTCAACATATAAAATTCTAACATCAATAGCGGCTTTGGAAGAAAATATTATCTCTCCGACTGATAAGATTACCGATAAAAGCAGGTATACTTACTACAAAGATTATCAGCCTGTTTGTCATATTTATCCCGGTTCTCACGGAAGTGTTAATGTTTCCGATGCAATCAAAGTTTCTTGTAACTACTTTTTCTATGATGTCGGAAGACGCTTGGGAATAGACAAGCTTGAAGAATACAGCAGAAAATTCGGTTTGGGAGAGCTTAACGGCATTGAAATACCCGGAGAATCTTCGGGTGTTGCCGCCAGCAGAGTTACAAGAGAGAAAAATGGTCAGATATGGTATCCCGGTGATACATTGCAAGCTGCAATAGGTCAGTCGGATAACCTTTTTACACCTTTACAGCTTTGCAATTATGTTGCTACTGTTGTAAATGGAGGGACAAGATACAAAACGCATCTTCTTTACAAAATAAAAGACCATAAAGACGGAAGTGTTACCGAAACTCTTCCCGAAATAATTGAACAAACAGAAATAAAACCCGAAAATTATAAGGCTATAATGACGGGAATGCGTTCCGTTACAGAAGACGGAACGGCAAGCAGTACTTTCAGAGATTTTGAAATAAGTGTCGGAGGAAAAACAGGAACTGCGGAAGTAACCGGTTCAAATAATGCACTTTTTATTGCCTTTGCACCTTACGATGATCCACAAATTGCTATAAGTGTTGTTGTGGAGCATGGTGCTCACGGTAATTACATTGCACCTGTTGCAAGAGAAGTTTTTGAAGAATATTTTATCAATTCTTTATCCGAAACAGAGGACGAATACGGAGTATTGCAGGCAAGATAGAATTTTTGTTTGATACAAGAAAGGTAGGTTTTATAGAAATGGGAAAAATCATTGCCATAGCTTCCGGTAAAGGGGGCGTTGGAAAAACCACATTGGTGGCAAATTTGGGAGCGGCACTTGCTTCTCTTGATAAAAAAGTGCTTTTGGTGGATTTGGATATAGGCTTGAGAAATCTCGATCTTGTGTTGGGGCTTCAAAATATAATTGTTTACGATTTAACCGATGTTTACGAGCATAAGCTTGATTTGTTTGAAGCATCGTATCATTTTGAAAAATACGGAGAGCTGTATTTTCTTCCGGCATCGCAAACTGTGGATAAGGAGGATATAGACAAGGATCTTCTTTGCGAGTTTTTAAAAAGCATAAAGGAAACATTTGATTTTATAATTCTCGATTGTCCGGCAGGAATTGAAACGGGACTGAAAAACGCTCTTTGTGTTACGGATATGCTTGTGGTAACCGTTACTCCCGATTTTGCTTCCGTGCGTGACGGTGACAGAGTTGTGGAAATAAGCGAGGAATATGATGTAAAAGAAAAATTTGTTGTAATAAATAAATTTGACAAAAAAAACATAAGAAAAGGCTATGCCCCCAATGTTGACGAAATTTTGGAAAGATTGGGAACACCGCTTTTGGGAATTGTTGAAAATGATGACGAAATGGTAAGATTTCAGAACGATGGAGAGCTGATTTTCGAGAATAAACGAAAAAATTTTACAAAAAATATAAAAAATTGTGCAAAACGCTTGACAGGAGAGACAATTCCTATTAAAATAAAGTGGAAGACATACAAAAGTAAGGAAAATTAATTTTAAAAAGAAAAATAAGGAAAAGAAAGGTAAAAGGAAAAATGAACATAGCATTGATTGCCCACGATATGAAAAAAGAACTTATGGTACAATTTGCAACTGCGTATAAATTCATATTGCAGAAGCACACACTTTTTGCTACCGGAACAACCGGCGGACTTGTTGCAGACGCAACAGGACTTTCCGTGCACAGATTTTTGTCCGGTCCTCAGGGTGGCGACCAGCAGATAGGCGCGCGGATTGCGTATAACGAAATTGACCTTGTTATATTTTTCAGAGACCCTCTTACACCAAAACCCAACGAACCGGATATAAGTGCAATGTTCAGACTTTGCGATATTAACAATATTCCGCTTGCAACGAACCTTGCAACTGCCGAAGTACTTATACAAGGTCTTGAAAGAGGCGATTTGGACTGGAGAGATATTGTTAATCCTAAGGAGTAGAAAAAATGCTTTCGTGCTCTTTTATGTTTATGCTTGGAATATTTTTTGCGGGGTATTTATATAATATCCCCGCTTTTTTCGTATTCGGTTGTCTGTTTTTTTCTGTTTTGTTTATTGTTTCAAAAGAAAATAATATTAAAAAAAGAGCAGTTTTTTCAATTTTTGGACTTTTTCTTTACATTGTCGGAGGAATTTTTTCCTATTCATATCAAGAAAATCTTTTTTATAAAGCAAATTCCTTTGTAAAATCGAAAAAGAGTGTTATAACAGGCACTGTAACCGATGATATAACCGTTTCAAAAACTTATGTGTCTATGATTGTGAAAACAAAAAGCAATATTTTAATAAATTTAAAATGTTATACGGACACAGAATTTTTGCCCGGTGATGTTGTAAATGTTTATAATCCGAAGCTTGAGGTTTTGGATAAAAATAATCGTATGATTTCAAAATATTCTCGTCTTATGGGAAAAAATACCCTTGTAACGGCAACGTGCTATAACAATCAAGCCGTAAAAACGGGAATTAATAAAAAATATAATATACCGAGATATTTTTACAAATTGCGTAAACAAACTTTTTATTCACTTGTGAAATATCTTGATTTTCAAGAAGCTGCTTTTGCATATTCTGTAGTATCTTCAGATAAATCTTATATGTCTATGGAAACATATTCCGATTTTATAAGTGCGGGACTTATACATCTTTCTTCTGTTTCTGGATTTCATTTTGTGTTTTTGTGTGGAGTTTTTACAGCATTGGCAGTGCTTTTTTCGCCATACCACAGAAGACGTATTCTTTTTGTTATAAGTCTTTCCTTTGTTTTTATGCTATACACGGGCGGAGGAGCATCTGTTGTGAGAGCCTTTGTTATGTTTTTGGGAACACAAATAGGCGACTTGTTCTATTCTCGAAGGTTTAAAAACAGCACTTGCCTTGTTTTTGTAACCGTTTTAATGTTGATACAAAATCCACTTTGTATTTTTAATAGTTCTTTTCTTCTGTCCTTTGGCTCAACTTACGGAATAGTATTTTTGAGTAATGATATATCATCTTTTTTCAAAAGGCATTTGACAAGAGAAATTTTTCTTATTAATACTTGTGTTACAATTTTCACTCTTCCCATAGTCTACAGTACTTTTGGAAGAATAACCGTTTTTTCGGCTCTTTCAAACTTTGCGGTTGACAGCGTTGTTGGAATAATGATGCTTTTTGCATTTCTTTTGTGGGGTGCGGATTTATATTTTAAACCATTGTGTTTGGTTATATCACCGTTGCTTAAAATTATAATAAAATATATTTTTGCGGTTGTGAAAATTGTTTCAAAAATAGAAATTTTGAAATTGACAGGCGTATTTTCTGTAATTTGTGCGGTATTTTTAAT
>CAYPIJ010000091.1:0-7901 GCA_964410755.1 uncultured Oscillospiraceae bacterium
TATTTTTATTTTTCTTTAGATAAATGGTTAGTTTAGCGACATTCGGAGTTTGGGTTTTTTAATGAGTTGGATTCGTTTGACGCATTTTTTATTTATATTAAATAATGAGGAAATGAGGGGGATTTTTGATTTTATCATTTTGTAAATAAAAGGTGCAAAACAAATTTTATTTACGAAAGGAATTTTTTAAAATGAAAAAAATTATCTCTATTCTCACAATTATGGTTTTAATGGTGTCTTCAATGACTTGTGTTTGTGCAAAAAATGACGAAATAAGCGTATATCTTGACGAATATCAAGGTGTAAACGGACAAAAAATAGTTTTTGATGTTCCACCTCAAACAATAAACGACAGAACTATGGTTCCAATTCGTGCTATTTTTGAAGCAATGGGTGCTACTGTTACATGGGACGATGCAACAAAAACAGCAACAGCCCAAAAAGACGGAATTATAGTTGAAATGATTTTAAACAGTACAACAGAATGGATTAACGGAACACCTCACGCAATGGATGTTTCGCCCGTAATTATTAACGGTAGAACGCTTGCCCCTGCAAGATATGTTGCGGAAGCATTTGGATATAATGTAGGTTGGGACCAAATGACAAAATCTGTTCTTATAAGTAAAAATGCAAATTACGATGTTTCACAAATTAAGGACGGAACACGTGAACACCCTTATAAGCTTGGTGATACTGTTACAATGACTGAATATTCATATAGTGACGACTGGAGTAAGAAAGAGCCTGAAGCGACCGTAGAGCTTACTTTAAATTCGCTTGTGAGCTTTAGTGAAATAAAAAAAGATGCTCCAAATAAAACTTACTATTTGTTTGATGATAATGATTGGTTTTTAAAAGGAAATATTAAGCTTGTATCATATAGCGGAAGTGATACATATACATTTTCTGATTTCGTATATGATTCAAAAGTAGTAACAAATAAACTTACAACTTTTAACACATATTCCTGGTATAACAATCCGATTGATTTTAAATTGCTTGAATTTTATGAGGGTGGAAGCGGAGATTGTTATATAAAAATTGATACCGATAAGATAGAAGACGGTCAAACCGTGGATTATTTCACCATTACATACAGTTCGGGAAGCAGTTATAAAGATGAAACAACAGTTTGGTTCTCTTTGAAATAACGGGAGGTAATTTATGGGAGCTTACGGTTCACCGGATCTTACTCCGAAAACAAAGGAGTATTCAAAAAAATCAAATAATTTCATAGTTTGTTCGGAATGTGGATTTGAATATTCAAAAAAATTTAAAAAATGTCCGAAATGCGGAAAAAAGAACAAAAAAATTTCGTGGTGGCTGTTGATTATAGTAATTGTTGTAATCGGAATTGTTTATTCTTCTGGGAGTGAAGAAAATAATAGCGATAATTCAATCCCAAATAATTCAACTGAAATTTCACAAAAACAAAATGAAGAACCTGTTATTTCCAAAGAAGAATATAAAGCCCAATGTGTTTCGGTGTCATATACTGATGTTGCAAGAAATCCCAATAATTATACGGGTCAAAAAGCAATGTTCAGAGGAAAAGTCATTCAAGTACAAGAAATTGGAAAAAGTGTGACATTAAGAATAGATGTAACGCAAGGAAATTATGGATTATGGGAAGATACCGTATATGTTGATTATATCAGAAAAAGTGACGATGAAAGCAGAATTTTGGAAGAGGATATTGTAACCTTATACGGTGAGATAATGGGTATAAAAAGTTATACCTCAGTTCTCGGAAATCAAATTTCAATACCGCATTTAAAAGCTGAATATATCACGATTAATTAAACATTTAAGTAAAAAAGCAAGCATTATGCTTGCTTTTTTTAAATATGAAGAGGGAACTTTATGAAAACGGACAAGCCTTTTTTCGGTAATCTGTTGCCAACGGTTACTCCGTAGGTGCTTCCGTACATAAGTGAAATTCTTGCATTAATGTTTTTAAGTCCAATATGATTTTCGGGAATATCAACATCTTTTTTGAAAAATTCGTTTAACTCGTCTGTTTTTTCTTGTGTGATTTCGGAACAATTGTCGTCTATGGTAATAATGAGGTAATCGTCTTCTTTTTTTGCACTTATTTGAACCTTCATTTTTTCTCCGTCTGTGTAAATTCCGTATTTAAAGCAATTTTCCAAAATAGGTTGTAAGCACATTTTTGTTACTTTTTTCTCAAAAAGCGAACTGTCTATATCCCATGTTATTTCAAAATTATCACCGTTTCTTGCACGTAATATTTTAATGTATTCTTCCGTCATGGCTTTTTCTTCCTGCAAGGTAACTGCCATTGTTTCCGTTTTCAAATAATATCGCATAAGTCTTGAAAGGGAAATGATTGATGAAGAAAACAGTTCTTTGTCTGCGTTTTTGTCAAGGCTCATAAGGTGAAGCATATTTAGTGTGTTAAATATAAAATGAGGATTCATTTGCCATTGCAACGCTTTTAGTTGAGTGTATTCAAATATTTTCGTTTTCTTGTTAAGCTCGTTTTCAAGGTTTTCGTTTGAAGATACAAGAAAAAGAATATTTTCTGCAATTTTTTTTGTTGTATCGTCGTTTTCAAGGTATTTTTGCGAAACCTTCGACGATGGATTTTCCAATATTTCCGCAATTCCCAAAATGGGACGATAACTTGTGTCGGCATAGAAGAAAAACATAAAAAGTATGAGGAATATTACACCGATTAATGTTAAAATAATTGTAAGAAGTCGTAGAAAAAGCATACTTCCGTAATTATCCAGTTTTTCAATCATTCCATAGGAAAAATCACCGTAAGCGGAATCTTTTACTGAAACTGCATAGTGATTTTTTCCGACTTTCATTATATTGCTTTTATTGTTTTTCGTTTCTGTAAAAAGTTTTAAAATTTCGTCGTTTTTAAGTTCATATCCGCTTCTGTAGAGGATTTTGTTTGTCGGTTTTTGAAAAAATACAACTTGATATCCGTCGTTTTTGTAAGCTTCAAAGTGCTTTGAAATATTTATGTTCATTACACCTGTAATATTTTTCGTGCTTGAACCGTTCATAGTGAATGTAAAGGTCAACATTTCGCCTTTTTCGGGAACAATACGATTGAAAATTTTAAATTCGTTGCTGTCTATATTGGTATTTTTCAGCCAACCCATATCCTCAAAAGCACTCGTTGAAAATGTGCCTTCCGACGTTAAAAGATAGTTTTTAAATTTTGAATATAAATATATGGAGTCAACCGAATTGAAAAAAGTCACTCCTTGGGAAAGGGAAGACACAATGTCTTTTCCGCTTTGCAAAAACAATTCTTCATTGTAGTTTTTTGAAGAAAAAATTTCCGCATTTGAGCCTACAAGTATTTTTGTAAGCTGAAGATAGTAGGAATTGAAAAAATTTTCACTGGAATTGTACATATTTTTTATGCCTTTGTCAACATTTTCAAGGGATTTTTCTTTTGAATTTTTTATGTCGTTGTAACCGACTAAAAGCATAAGAATAATGGTGATAAGCAAGAATACTGCCGTCACCGCCAATGTGTTTTTCAAGAAAAGCTTGTTTTTTTGTAGTCTTTTTATTTCTGCTTCCATATTTTTGTTCCTATTCCGGATTTTCTATTCCGCAAAATTTTTGCACGTAGTCTTTTGGTGTATATCCTGTGTATAATTTGAAAACTCTGTAGAAATATTTTGTGTTTTCATATCCAACCATTTTTGCGATTTCATATATTTTATATTTGCTTTCGTTAAGCATTTCTTTTGCTTTTTCCATTCTCACTTCAAGCAAATATTCGTTGCAGGATTTTCCTGTGTATTGTTTGAAATTTCTTGCAAAATATGCTGGTGAAAAGAACACTGCTTTTGCAATGTCTTCTCGCGATATATTTTTGCCGTAATTTTTCTTTATATATTCAACAGCTCTTTCCATAGCTCCGTTTTTGTTTCCGCTAAGAACAGGTAAACTATGTTTCAGTTCGTTTATTATTTCATCTGTGGGTGTATTTGGGTCACCGTGGAAATTAAGAAGATTTAAAAGCTCTTTTGTTTTGTCTTCGCCGATTTCTTTCACACCTTCAATAAGTCTTTTTGCTTTGTTGAATTTTTGTTCGGAAATATAAGAAGATACAATAAGGGCTTTTTCATTTATGTTGATTTCTTTGCTTTTTGACTCTATAAGCTCGTAAATGTTGTGAAAACCTGTTTCTTTATTCAATAATTTTATGTTGAATTTTAACATTCCGCTTATGTTTTTCGCAATGCTTTCGTAATTTGTTTCAATTTCGGGGGTTTTGAAAACAATATATTCAAAAAATCCGTTTTCCTTTTTCAAACAATAGACATAAGCCGAATCGATAAAGCCCGAAACAAGGTTGTCTATGGCTGTGTTTAAAGAATCTTTTGTATAGCTTCTGTTGTTTTTCAAAAAGATGTCGTATTCTTCAAGCAAAAGTTCAATCACATCGCAATTTGAGGTGTTTAAGTCAAAGGGGATTTTCAGTTCATAAGCGGTGTTTTCAATTGATTCTTTTGGCTCTTTTTCACCGTAAATAAGGTTGACCAAAAATTCTTCCGTTTTTTCAAAAAAATCATTTCCGATAAAGCCGTGGTGATGTATTTCCTTTGTGTTAAGCTCGGAAATCAATTCATTTAACGTGGAATCAAGAACGGAAATTTCAAAAGGCTTAACCAAATATTGTCGAACGCCTGCAACAAGTCCGCTTCTGGCATATTCAAATTCTTCATATCCGCTTATTAAAACGGTAAGTGTATGAAGTTTGTTTTCCTTTATATATTCCGCAAGGTCTATACCCGAATAATACGGCATACGAATATCCGTTAAAAGTATGTCAATATTACTTGATTTTATTTTTTCAAGTGCTTGTTTTCCGTCTGTTGCTTCGTAAATTTCAAAAACGTCTTTATAGCATTCTTCCAAATGGTCTCTTAAAAAACGTCTTGCGTATACTTCATCTTCAGCTATAAGTAATTTATACATAACAGTACCCCTTTTTTCTTCTTCAATTATATTATATAACAAAATTACAAATTTTTCAAGTCTAAATTTGCGACAAAAAGTGCAATTTTGGTACTTCTTTTTCAAAAAATCGAAAAAATCGGAACAAAATCATACTTTTTTTCGTTTTTTAATTATCCTTTTGTTTAACATATTGCCATTTTGCTCAAACCGAGAGATATGCTCGACTTCGCCTAACGGCTTCGCTCGGTATGACAAAAGGAAACGGAATCGCCTTTTTTGCCTTATCCCCTGTCATTTCGACTCGTAGGGGCGGATATTATCCGCCTGTGTGTGTCATTTCGACTAAGCCACAACGTGGCGCATGGAGAAATCCCCCTTGTTTAGCCGAGATGTTGGGACAAACAAAAAAGTCCCCCTTGCCTAAAGGGGGGAAGAAAACCGTAGGTTTTCAGGGGGGATAATTACCAAAGTAAAGAAAAATAAATATTACTTTGTGTAACAAAGTATCCCTCCGTCAGTCTGCGACTGCCACCTCCCTTTAGGTAAGGGAGGCTTAGCAACGGAGAAATCCCCGTGTTTTGTAACGATGTATGTATATTCAAAAGTCTTCCCCTTGAGGGGAAGAAAGCGAACGCAGTGAGCAAGATGAGGTGTAGGTTGCTTTCAGCAACCGTTATTGATATTATTTGACTAGCGTCTTTAATAAAACAGAAATTGTCAACGGTGCACAGGTATAAATTTGAAAAAATCACAAAAATGTCGAAAAGAAGTTCCAAAAGTATACCAAAGTACCAAATTTAGACTTTACTTATACTATTAAGTTGTGGTAAAATATATATATAGGACAACAAAAAAGGAGAGAAGAAAATGAATGACTTAAAAAAACTCAAAAAGAAAAACAAAATTTCAGGTAGCACAAAGGATAATGTCCAATTACTTTGTTTGCAACTTCCGGCATTGATACTGTTCATTGTTTTTTGCTATGTTCCAATGTACGGCGTAATTATCGCTTTCAAGGACTTTAACTCAAATGTGGGTATTTTTAAAAGCCCATGGGTTGGCTTAAAAAACTTTGAATTTTTCTTTGCTTCAAGCGATGCTTTCAGAATTATCAGAAATACTTTCTGTTACAGCGTGGTGTTCCTTGTTTTGGGAACGTTTTTAGCTGTTGTGGTGGCACTTATGCTCTACAACTTAAGACAAAGATGGCTCGTTAAAACTTACAATACAATTATGATATTGCCTAAGTTTATGTCAGCCGTTTTGGTTTCTTTCATTGTTTATGCACTTTTAAATCCAAGCAGTGGTCTTATTAATGCACTTTTGGAATCTTTGGGAAAAGACGCTATTGACTGGTACTCAATTCCCGAAGCGTGGCCTTTCATTCTTACATTTGTTCAAATGTGGATGTCGGTAGGCTGGAGCTCAATCATATATTATGCGGCTCTTATGGGAATCAACCCTGAACTTTTTGAAGCGGCTGAAATTGACGGTGCTTCCAAATTTACGCAAACTGTAAAAATCGCAGTTCCCGAAATAATGTCTCTTATCATTATTCAAACAATATTGGCTTGTGGTAGCTTGTTCCAGGGCGATTTCGGACTTTTCTACCAAATTCCGAGAAACGTTGCAACTCTTTATCCAACAACGGACGTTATAAATACATATACTTTCCGTGCTTTGATGAGCGGTTCAATGTCAAAATCCGCAGCTGTCGGTCTTATGCAGTCCGTAGTCGGTATTATAATGATTGTTACGGTAAACTTAATCGTTAAAAAGATTAGTCCCGAAGACAGCTTATTTTAAAATTTGGATTTACAGAAAGAAGGTTACATTAAAATGACAAATAAAAAGAAATTTCCATGGGGACAGCTTGTGCTTAACGCTATATTTATCCTTGCATCCCTTACATTTATATTACCGCTCATACTTATGATTTCAATTTCGATTTCATCAGAGGACGCCATTACAGAATTTGGTTACACTATTTTGCCAAAAGTAGTCGGTTTTGACGGATATAAGGCAATTATGCAAAATCCTACACAGCTTTTGAATTCATACAAAGTAACAATAATCTTTTCTGTTGTTGCAACTGTACTTTCAATGCTTGTTAAGGCTCTTGCGGCATATCCTTTGTCACGTCCCAACTATAAATTCAAAAAAGCATCAACAATGCTTATGTTCTTCACAATGCTTTTCTCGGGCGGACTTGTTCCATCATACATTTTGTGTACAAAATATCTTCATCTTGATAATACAATTTGGATTTATATTTTGCCCGGTCTTGTCGGTGCTTGGGATATTTTCATTATGAGAACATTCTTCCAGGGACTTCCCGCAGGCTTGGTTGAAGCCGCAAAAATTGACGGTGCGAGCGAATTCAGAATATTTTTCACAATTATTATTCCGCTTTCAACACCTGTTCTTGCATCACTTGGCTTTATGTATTTAATAGGTAAGTGGAACGATTGGAACACAGCACTTATTTACATAAGAGACACGGAACTTTATTCCTTGCAATACTTACTCCAAAGAATTTTGAGAGAAGCGGAATTTATAGAAAATATGGCAAAACAAGGTCAAAGCGTAGGAGATTACACTCCGCCAACAGAAACAATGCGTTATGCAATGGCAGTTTTGGCAGCAGGACCTATGATGATTATTTTCCCATTCTTCCAAAAATATTTTGCACAAGGTCTTACAATCGGTTCTGTTAAAGGCTAAAATGCAAACCTCACAAAAGGGTACCCTTTTGTAGTATATAAAGGTTATATACTATTATAAATAGACTTTAATATGACGAGTGAGATACACTCCGCTCGGGCTTTGCCCTCGGTCGGTATGACAAATGGGAACGGCACCGCCTTTTCTACCATGTCATTTCGACTAAATGAGCGTTAGCGAATGCATGGGGAAATCCCCCGTGTTTAACCGATATG
>CAYPIJ010000092.1:0-7874 GCA_964410755.1 uncultured Oscillospiraceae bacterium
GATAATATCCGCCCCTACGAATCGAAATGACAGGATAAGGCAAAAACAAGCGAAATGAAGAAAAAATGTATGCCAATAAAAACAAAAAAATTGAAAAATCGTGTTTTTTTTATGAAAAGTATTGACAAATGGGAATTACTTTGCTATAATATTGTTAGCACTCGGGCTTAGTGAGTGCTAACAATATTTTACTTAAAAGGGGTAATGAAAAATGGCAACTAAGCAATTTAAAACAGAATCAAAAAGAATATTGGATTTAATGATAAATTCAATATACACACATAAGGAAATATTTTTGCGTGAGCTTATCTCAAACGCAAGCGACGCGACGGACAAGGTGTATTACAAGGCACTTTCCGACGAAAACACCACCTTCGACCGTTCAAAATATTACATTCGCCTTGAATCAAACAAAGATTTAAGAACACTCACAATCACCGATATGGGTATCGGAATGACAAAAGAAGAGCTTGAAAACAACTTGGGAACAATTGCAAAATCGGGTTCTTTGGCATTTAAAACCGAAAACGAGAAAAAAGACGATGTTGACATTATCGGTCAGTTCGGTGTCGGTTTTTACAGTGCGTTTATGGTTGCGGACTGCGTAAGTGTTTATTCAAAAAGCATAGATTCCGACGTTGCATATAAATGGGAGTCGAAAGGAACAGACGGATATACCATTGAAGAATGCGACAAAGAGGACGTTGGAACAAAAATCGTTTTAAGAATAAAGGACAACACGGAAGAAGAAAATTACGACGAATTTTTGGAAGAATACAGACTTAAAGACATCGTTAAAAAATATTCCGACTTTATCCGTTATCCAATAAAAATGAACGTTAAAAAATCACGTCCCGTTGCAAATGCGGACGGAGACGAAAGCGAAAACAAAGAGCCAAAATATGAAGAATATTTCGAGGACGAAACCTTGAACAGCATGGTTCCCATTTGGAGAAGAAACAAAAACGAGCTTAAAGCGGAAGATTACGAAAATTTCTATACAGACAAGCATTTCGGATATGAAAAGCCCGCAAAATACATTCACGCAAATGTAGACGGAATAACAAGCTACAACGCAATTCTCTACATTCCGGCACACGCTCCATACGATTTTTATTCAAAGGAATACGAAAAAGGTCTCGAGCTTTATTCAAACGGCGTTCTCATTATGGAAAAATGCCCTGATTTGCTTCCCGACTATTTCAGCTTTGTTCAGGGGCTTGTGGACTCTGCCGACCTTTCCTTGAATATTTCAAGAGAGCTTTTGCAACACGACAGACAGCTTCAGTTTATAGCTAAAAAAATAAAAGAAAAAATCAAGTCTGAGCTTCTTAATATGCTCAAAAACGAAAGAGAAAAATATGAAGAATTTTTCACCAATTTCGGAAAAACACTTAAATTTGGAGTTTACAACAATTTCGGTGCAAACAAAGAATTTTTGCAAGACCTTTTGATGTTCTATTCTTCAAAAGAGAAAAAATACGTTACCTTGGACGAATATGTTGAGCGTATGCCCGAAGAACAGAAATTTATCTACTATGCTTGCGGTGACAGTATTGACAGACTTGACAAACTCCCACAAACAGAGCTTCTTAAAGATAAAGGTTACGAAATTCTTTATTGCACAGACGACATTGACGAATTTGCAATTCAAATGATGATGAAATTCAAGGATAAAGACTTCAAGTCGGTTGCAAACGGAGATTTGGGACTCGAGGACAAGGAAGACGAAAAAGAAGAAACACAGGAAAACAAAGATTTGTTCGCTAAAATGGCAGAATTTTTGAAGGACGAGGTTAAAGAGGTTAAGGCTTCTCACAGACTTAAAAGTCACCCCGTTTGCTTGTCTACTGCAGGGGCACTTTCAATCGAAATGGAAAAGGTGCTTAAAGCTATGCCCGACACAAGCTCCATAAAAGCGGAAAAAGTCCTTGAAATCAACGAAAATCACGACATTTTCAACGCATTGAAAGACGCTTTTGCACAAAATGATGAAAATAAGCTTCAAATGTATACAAAACTCCTTTACAACCAGGCTCGCCTTATTGAGGGCTTGCCAATCGATGACCCTATCGAATTTACAAACAATATTTGTAAGCTTATGAAATAAATTTTCTCATATTAATATCCACAAAAAAAGGAATTACGCATATCGTAAATGATATGCGTAATTTTTTGTATAATAAGCAATTTTACATATTTTTCAATCTTTGATCCAATGCTTCATATATAATTATTCCGGCACTTACCGAAGCGTTAAGGGAATTGATATGTCCCAAAATAGGAATACTCACAAGAGTATCGCATTCTTTCACGGTATGCTCCGCCATACCTTTTCCCTCCGAGCCTATAACAATGGCGAGAGGAACTGTAAGATCGGGGTCTTTATATGACATATTTGCGCTTGCGTCTGTTCCCAAAATAAGAACGCCCTGCTCTTTTAAATAGCGGATTGTTTGGTTAATATTTGTTACACGAGCAATTTTCATAAAGTTTACGGCACCGGCGGAAGCCTTATATGTACCGCTATTCACACCTGCGGCACGACGCTTGGGAATTATAACACCGTCACAACCGGCACATTCGCAAGAACGTATAATAGCCCCCAAATTTTGAGTATCTTCAATACCGTCAAGAATCACAATAAAGGGGTTTTTTTGGTTTTCGTAAGCTTGAGACAAAATATCGTCAACGGTAACATAGGTTGTTTGAGCTACCGAAGCGATAACACCCTGATGATTTTTAACGTTACTCAATTTATCAAGTTTCGGTTTTTCAACTCTTGAAACAGGGATTTTTTTTGAGTTGGCAAGCTTTACTATTTCGTAAATAATCGGGTCTTTGAAATGATTTTGAACATAAATCTTATCAATTTCCGTATCGGCTCTCAAAGCTTCCAAAACAGGATTTCTACCCTCAATTTTATCTTTAATTTCCATACTTTTTCCTTTCTTTTTCAGTCTTTAGTTATATTTTTCCAATAATTTCAAAAATCTTTTTTCGTTCATTTGTTCATTCGTTATGTATTCACCATTAAAAAATAACGCATAGATTGTAATGGGGGTAGGTGCGTTTTGAGCGTCTTCCTTATTCTGCAACAAAATCGCCTTAAATCGAACACCTTTTTCCTTTGCAAAATTTTCCAACACAGGAACATACTTTGCATTGAAAGGACATTGGTGGGTATAATATAAAACATAGCCCATTTCGTCAATCTGAGGATTTTTCGCACATTCTTTAAATTGTGGCAACGGTGCATTCTTTTCAAAAGGAAAATACCAAAGTTCGACACCGTTATTTGCTTTATCACAAACTGAAAAACCTTTGTATTTTAAAAATTTCGGATCGGAAAGAAATGGCTTTTTCTTTGGTGTCGACAAGATGCACAAGCCTTTTTTACCTTTTGCTTTAGCATCTTTAATGCAAGAATCCAGCAAGTCTGTGGAATAGCCGTGACCTTTAAAAGAACCGGATACCCACAAGCAATTTATGTACATATAGCCATCTGCCAAAATAGGATTCCAAGCATTTTCGGCAGGAATATATTCTATAAAGCATTTCCCTCTTTCCACACTTTTTAAAAATACCAATCCATCGTCAAAGCGTTCTCTAAGCCAAGCTTTTTTTGAAGAAACTTGAACATCTTTATTATTTGAAATGGCACAGCAAATATGTTCATTTTCAATGTTATCTTTTGTAACTTGTATGTATTCCATTCTTCATTTCTCCTTAAAACTTTTTATTTTTTTGATTGTGCGAACATATCGACTTAAACATGGGGGATTTCTCCACGCATTCGCTACCGCTCATTTAGTCGAAATGACAACCTAACCTCAGGGGATTTCGACCTGCGTGACTTAATTATTTATTGTAAAAAAGGCACGAAAAATAAATTCTCGTGCCTTTTTTTGAAATTAAAGTCTTTCTTTAACTTTAGCGGCTTTACCCACTCTTGAACGCAAGTAGAACAATTTAGCTCTTCTTACTTTACCGTGTCTAACCACTTCAACTTTATCAATGATAGGTGAGTTTACGGGGAAAGTTCTTTCAACGCCGATACCTGAAGACAATCTTCTAACAGTAAATGTTTCGGCAATTCCGCCACCTTTTTTCTTGATAACTGTGCCTTCGTACATCTGTACTCTTTCTTTGGCACCTTCCTTAACTTTTACAAATACTTTAACAGTATCACCAATCTGAATTCTGGGCATATCTGTTCTGATTTGTTCTTGTGTAATAGCTTCCAAAATTGTCATTTTGAAAATCTCCTTTCGTTTTTTTAATAAGTGTTCATTACAGTCTTAAAAAATGTCTTACAATGCACTGAAAAGTAGTATGCAAAAGCATTATTTTACTGTAAGCGGATCACTTTAATATTAATTTTTAAATCGGAATATTTTTTGTTTCCGATTACGCACAAAATATATGATACCATATATTGAGAAAAAAATCAAGCCTTTTTTGAAAAAAATTGCAAAATTATTCAAATTTTTTCATTTTTTACTGATTTATTCTTCATCCTCTTCGGGAATTTCAACTTCAATCATTTTTTTGCATTTTGGGCAATAAATGTCTTCGTTTTCAATTGTATCTACGTCTGCATAAACAAGCTCACCGCATGAAGGACATTCGATTTCATAAATGTCATCGTCATATTCTTCATATTCGTCGTCATCGTCACAATCGCAATCACAGCAACCACAATCGCCGCCACAATCATCATCGCAACCATAGATTTCGTCTTCAACGTCAGCCAAATCTTCGGAAATTTCGTCTACACAATCAAGTGTTGCTTCGAGTTCGTCTTCCATATCGTTGATATATTCTGTCATATCTGCCAAAACGTCGAGAATTCCTTTGATAATTCTGCCTTCGTTTGTTCCTTCGTCAACTTTCAAGCCTTCTGCAAGACCTTGAAGATAAGAAATTTTTTCGCCGATATTTTTTTCCATAATCTTTTTCCTCCTTAAAATTTTTAATTTCTTTAGAAAATCAAAGCTTACGCTCTTTCCATATATGTTCCTGTTCTTGTATCGATTCTCAAAACGTCACCGATATTAACAAACAAAGGAACCTGAATTGTAGCACCTGTTTCCAAAGTAGCAGGTTTTGTTGCTCCCTGAGCAGTATTTCCTGCCAAACCGGGTTCTGTCTGTGTTACTTCGAGTTCTACAAATGTAGGTGGTTCAATACCGAATACTTCACCTTTGTGTGAAAGAATTTTACAACAATCGTTTTCTTTAACGAATTTCAAAGCGTCACCGATTTGTGATGCACTTATGGGAATCATATCGAATGTTTCTTGATCCATAAAGTAGTAAAGATCACCGTCGGAATATGAATATTGCATATCCTTTCTTTCGATAATAGCTTTCGGAAATTTATCCGTAGGTCTGTATGTTTTTTCAATTACTGAACCGGTTTTGATGTTTTTTGTTTTTGTTCTTACAAAAGCTGCTCCTTTACCGGGTTTTACGTGCTGAAACTCTACAACCTGCAAAACGTTGCCGTCTTCTTCAAAAGTTATACCGTTTCTGAATTCACTTGCTGAAATCATTTTATTTTCCTCCAAAATTTTACTTTATCGACATTTAAAAATGCCTGTTTTTTACTTTTATTTTCATAATTAATACGAAATCGGAATATTGGCATAGCCGATTTTTCCGTTTTCAATTTCTATAACCCCATAGCTTCTGTCTCCGCTTCTGGGAAAAGAGATACTTCCGGGATTTGCAATAATCATTCCGTTTTCTTTTTCAAAAAACGCAACATGGGTATGACCGAAAAGGACAATATCCGCTCCCAACTCTTCACCTTTATGTATAAGGCTGTCAATGTTGGAATAACCGCTTATATATCTGTGGCCGTGAGTAATGAAAATCTTTTTTTCTTCTATCGTTATAAAGTCTTCTCTTTTTAAAGAAGAAAAAAAGTCATTATTCCCCACAACACCGTAAAAAGGAATATCAGAATAAGCTTCTTTCAGCGCAAGATAATCCATCTCAATGTCGCCCAAATGAATAACACCGTCTACACCGGGAGTATTTTCAATAACCTTTTTGGCTTTTTCAATATCTCCGTGAGTATCGGAAAAAACAAGTATACGTTTCATATCTTAAAAGAATTCTTTTGTAATTGTATACACGTTTTCTGCTGATTTTTTCATAAGCTCTTCTTCTTTTTCGCTTAAAGCAACGGGAATGTCTCCAACGATACCTTCACCGCTGATAATTCTGGGCATACTTACCGCAACATTTTTAAATCCGTAAACTTCGTCTTTAAGCATACTTACGGGAAGAATTTGTCTTGAGCATGAGAAAATTGCTTTTACAATTTCAGAAGTTGCACTTGCAACACCGAAATATGTAGCACCTTTGTTCTTTATAATGAAAGAACCGGAAGCTTTAACATCTTTGCCGATTGTTTCCATTTCTTCTTCCGTAATGAATGTACCGTCTTTTTTGGGATACTGTGTAAGGGGAACATTACCGATATTTGCTTTGCTCCAGAATGGGAACTGAGTTTCACCATGTTCACCTATCATATATGCGTCAATTTCTTTAACGTCAACATCGTACATTGGGTACAAGGTCTGCTGTAATCTGATACTATCCAAAGAAGTACCGCTTCCTATAACCTTGCTTGCAGGCAAGCCTGTCCATTTTGTAACCATAGCCGTAACAACGTCAACAGGATTGGAAACTATAACGAAAATACCGCCGTTGTAATATTTCATAATTTCGTCAACGATACCTTTCATTATATTAATGTTTTTGTTTGCAAGATCCATTCTTGTTTCACCGGGTTTTCTGCCAACGCCGGCTGTAAGAATAATAATATCGCTGTCTTTTACATCGCTGTATTCACCGCTTTTAACGTCAACACTGCCGAAAATAGGGGCAGAGTGAGAAATATCAACAGCCTCACCGATTGCTTTTTCTTTGTTAATATCAACAAGCACAATTTCATGAGCAAGATTTCTTGCCGCCAAAGTGTAAGTAACGGAAGCACCAACAAAGCCTGCTCCGACAACAGTAATCTTTTTTTCTTTTATCATTTTTCGTTTCATTTCCTTTCTGATGTTCTAATAGAACTTATCCATTATACCTTATTATTTTAACAAAAAAATTCTTGTTTGTCAAGGTTTTTGAAGTTTTTTTTATCAATTACTTCTTTTTTATTGCAAAAAAACATACTTTTATACTGTAAACACACAAAAAACGGAGGAATTAACATGTTTTCACTTTACAATTTAAAAAGAAAATTATACACAGAAAAACGCAGTTTCCTAATTTCGCTTATTTCTTTTTTCATCGGATTTGTTTTCGGAGCTCTCTATTGCGATTTTTCAAAAGACAGCACTTTTTTAAAATCCATGCGTGCAACCGAAAGCTATTTGAAAAAAGAAAGTGCATATTCATACGGCTTTAACGAGGAAATATCCCTTTTGGGGATATTTTTCGGCGGTTTTTTTATTTTCGGAAAAAGTATCGTTTTGTTTTTTATGTTCAGAAGCGGTTTTATGCTCGGATATTTCGTTTCTTTTTTCATAAAAGCATATTCCGTGAAAGGTATGCTTGTTGGGCTTTTCTACCTCTTTCTTTCACTTCTTTTTTGTATGCCCTGGCAATTTTTTCTTTCATCTTATGCTCTTGACTGCTGCCGTTACACAAACAACATACTTTTCAGAAAAAAGAATTGCGTTGTGAATTTAAAAAGCTTTTTTTCGTTTTTTGTTTTGTTTTTTCTTGTATGCCTTATTTTCACTTTTTTCGGAAATTTTTTAAGAACAAAACTTTTTTCCGATTTTATCGAAAAAATATTTGTGTAATCTGTTGACTTTATATTTTTTATGGTATATAATTGTTATATAA
>CAYPIJ010000093.1:0-5990 GCA_964410755.1 uncultured Oscillospiraceae bacterium
GTGCTACTGTAAGCGTAAAATCTGAGGGGCTTACCGATGAAGATTTGGCAAAAATAAGAGATGTTTTGAAAGATGAGGGCAATATTTTACCTCAAAATTTAAAAATAATCGAAACAAAATAAATGTATATTTACCAAAAATCGGGTAAATAATTACATAAAAAGAATATTTTATGAAAGGAAGAACTTTTTATGGATCCATTTAGAGAAAAAATAGAAAAAATAAAACAAAATTTCAAAAAAGACGAAGAAAAAAAGCAGGTTTTGAGTGATATTTTCAATGCGAAAAACGAGCTTGAATATGCAATGAGAAATTTCAACGAAATTACCGACAGCGAATATTTGGATATTGCCATTATGAATATAAATTTGGCAAAGAAAAAATATGAAGTTCGCTTGAAAGAGGCAAAAAAGTTTTTCTTGACACATAAAGCGGTTTAGAAAAAAGGCTATCCATTTTTTTAAGGTGGATAGCCTTTTTTGTTAATTTTATGCAAATTGGCTGTAGTAAAGGTTAGCGTAAGCACCTTTCTTTTCAAGCAATTCTTTGTGATTGCCTTGTTCAATAATATTTCCGTTTTCCATAAAAAGTATAGTGTCAGCATCTCTTATGGTAGAAAGTCTATGAGCTATAACAAAGCTTGTTCTTCCTTGCATAAGTTTTTTCATTGCCTTTGTTATTTCAACTTCTGTCCTTGTATCCACGCTTGATGTTGCTTCGTCAAGAATAATTACGGGAGGATTACAGAGAAATACTCTTGCTATTGTTATAAGCTGTCTTTGACCGACGGAAAGGTTGCCTGCTTCGTTATCCAAAATTGTATCATAGCCTTTTGGCATTGTGCGAATAAAGTAATCAACCTTTGCGGCTTTTGCAGCCGCTTTAATTTCTTCCATAGTTGCATTTGGTTTTCCGTAAGCAATATTTTCTGCAACTGTTCCTCCGAACAGCCATGTATCTTGTAATACCATACCAAAATTATTGCGTAATTCTTTTCTTGTCAAATCTGTTATTGGAATACCGTCCAAAGTGATTTTTCCTCCGTTTACTTCGTAAAAACGCATAAGCAAATTGATAAGTGTTGTTTTTCCCGCACCTGTTGAACCGACAACTGCAATTTTTTGTCCCGGTTTTGCGGTAAAGTCAATATTTTTCATAAGCATTTTATCGGGTGCGTAACCGAAACTTATGTTGTGAAACGAAATTTCACCTTTTGCATTTTTAAGAGAAACGGGATTTTTCGTATCCGCAACTTCTTCCGTTGCGTCCAAAAAGTTAAATGTTCTTTCTGCCGATGCCAATGCCGATTGAAGAGAATTTATCATATATGATGTTTCGGTAAGGGGTTCTGAAGCCAAATTGATATATTGGAAAAAGGCTTGCACAACACCGATTGACATAGTTCCCTTTAACATTCTTGAGCAGGAAATAAGCATAATTACCGCTTGAGAAAGCCTTGAAAGAAAACGTATAAGGGGATTTACGCAGTTTTGAAGAAAATCTGTCTTTTTCGTTGCAATTCTAAGCTCGTTTACAGCATTTTCCATTTCTTCAATACTTTCTTTTTCGAGATTGTACGCACGAATAACATCTCTTCCTGTATAATATTCCTCCGCAATACCCGTAAGATATGCAAGCCCCTCTTGCCTGTCGGCGGAACATTCAAGGTTTTTCTTTGATATAAGCTTTGTAAGCATAAGGCTTATAAAGGTGAAAACAAGAAAAAGAAATGTTAAAAAAGGGCTGTAATACATCATAAAAACAAATGAACCGATAAGCGTTCCCACAGCGGTTATAAGCTTTAAAAGTCCTGTTTGCAACGTTTCGGAAACTTTGTCCAAGTCACTTGTTACACGGCTTAAGATTTCACCCGGTTTATTGCCGTCAAAAAAGCTGAGCGGTAATTTATTGAGCTTTTTGCTTATTTTTTCACGCAATGTCAAAATAAGCTTTTCAGCAACGCTTGCCATAAGATACCCTTGGAAATGGTAAAACAATGCAAGCAAAATATACATTATTGAAAGGGAAAGCATACCTTTTCCCAGCTCGTTCCATTCTATTTTAAAAGCACTTCCCGTTTCAACGGCATTTTTTATTTCCGAAAAAAGTCGGTCTATTACACCTGCACTGTAGTACGGAGAATACACGTTTAAAATCGTGTAAACAATAATGCAAAATCCCACAATAAACAATCGCAAGCGTTGATTTTTAAGCTGTGAAAAAAGTCTTTTTGCTGTTTGTAATGCACTTTCTGGTACTTCCTTATCGAAAGAAACATTCTTTTCTTTTTCGTTTGTTTTACTCATTTTCTTCTGCCTCCTTTGTTTGTGAATCGTAAATTTCTTTGTAAATTTCGCAAGTTTTTAAAAGCTCCTTGTGTTTTCCCATTCCAACAGGCTCACCTTCGTTTAAAACTATGATGTTGTCCGCATGAAGAATTGTGCTTATACGTTGGGCAATAATTACAACTGCCGAATTTTTTGTTTCGGGAATAAGCACTTTTCTTAAAGCGGCGTCCGTTTTAAAATCAAGTGCCGAAAAGCTGTCGTCGAAAATATAAAGCTCGGGCTTTTTCACAAGGGCTCTTGCGATTGATAAACGCTGTTTTTGACCGCCTGAAAAATTTGTTCCGCCTTGTGCAACAAATGATTTTAATTGTTTTGGCAATTTTTCAACAAAGTCCTTTGCTTGTGCAATTTCAAGAGAGTGCCAAAGGTCTTTTTCGCTTGCATTTTCATTACCGTATTTCAAATTATCTTCAATTGTACCGGAAAAAAGCCATGCTCTTTGTTGAACAAAAGATAAATGGTCTCGCAATTGATGTTGTGGCATTTTACGAATGTCTACACCGTTTAAAAGAATTTCGCCGTCGGTAACCTCGTTAAAACGCATCATAAGTGAAGCAACAGTAGATTTTCCGCTTCCCGTACCGCCTATAATAGCCGTAGTTTCTCCGCGTTTGCAGTTGAAATTCAGATTTTTCAATGTATATTCGTCCGCATCGGCAAATTTAAAAGAAACATTTTTAAAAGAAATTACATTTTCATCTTTTGAATTTTCCTTTATATAATTATCGGTCTTGTCGGCAATTGTCGGTGAAAAATCAAGTATTTCGCCTATTCTGTCGCAACATTCCAATGCTCTTGGCAAGGTTAAAATTACCATTTGCGCCATCATAAGAAAGAAAAGAGACAGCATTGCATATTCAATAATTGCAGTAATGTCACCGATTTCAAAATATCCCCCCGTAATACGAAAACCGCTTAAATAATAGACAATTACAATAAACATATTAACCGCAAAAAATGAAATGTTATCCAAAATGGCAAAACGCTTATTTACCGTAATAGCAGTTTTTGCGTAGCTTCTGAATTCATTGCACAATCTTTCTTCCTCGTGTTCCTCTTTGTTGAAAGCTCTGATTACACGAACACCGGTGATATTTTCCAAAAGCACCTTACTCATTCTGTCAAGTTTTTTTTGAAGCTTTCTGAAAAGGGGTGCCGAGAAATGCATAATACAGGCACATATTAAACCTATAATTCCAAGAACAACAAGAAGCAATGTTCCCAAAACGGAATCAATACGAAAAGCAAGGACAAGAGAAATTACAAAAATAAAGGGAACAGGGAAAAGCATTTGAAAACAAGTTCCCAACGCAAATTGTATGTTTGTAATATCGGAAACGGTTCTTGTGGTAACGGAAGCCGTTCCGAATGAGCGAAAGTCGGAAACGGATAAACTCATGGATTTTTTATAGAGTGCATTTCTCATATCCGCACCGACCTTTGATGTCAAATCCGCACAAATATAAGAGCCAATTACCATTGATGCTCCTGATATTCCCGCAACAATCAGCATTTTTATACAAGTGTTCAAAAGTAAAGCGAAATTTCCTCCCGCCATACTTCCGATATTAAGCATTTTTGCGGCGTAAGTGGGAATAATAAGAGCGCCCAAGCAATCGATAAATGCGAGTAATATTGCCAATATACACAATTTTTTGTGTGGCTTTAAAAAATGTAAAATAACTTTCATAAAATGATACCTCCTGTGTTTTTGAGTATAAAAAAAGCCCTCGGTTATACTGATTTTTGTAAACCGAGCGCACTCGACATCTTTTCAACTTTTCGGCTGCGGCCGAAAGTTCTCCGATGACCGTATTTTATTTTTTAAATTTTTATTCTTGTGTTATGCTGATTTTTCTTACGTTTTCTTTTAGTGTGGATACATATTTTTTTATTAGCGACATCATTAATTCACATTCTTCCTCCGACAATGCTCCCAAGCTTTCCCATTCTGTTTTCATAAGCGGAAAAACAGTTTTTTCAACAAGTTCAGTCCCTTTTTTCGTTAATTTTATCCACTTATTTTTTTTATTTCCAGGAACACCTTCCAAAAAAATAATACCTTGCTTTTCCAAGTCTTTTAGGGAAGAATTGACGGTTTGAGGCGGAAAAGACCAGCTTTCGCTGAAATCTCTTTGTGTAAAATGTTCGTTACTTTCCGCAACGGAATACAATATCCAAAATGCCGTATCCGACAATCCACATTTTTTTGCATAATTGTGATATGCAATATCCATTTCCTTGTAAATTTGGTTAAATGCCTTTAACTTTTCCGAAATTTTTTCTTTCATAAAATGCTCCTTTTTGTCCGAACTCGGATAATATTATAATCCGAAATCGGATATTTGTCAATAGGTATTAATCAAAAAATTCAACTTTGTATACTTTGTCAAATTTTATTCCAATATAATTTTTGCTTTGGTGTGATTTAACAAATATTGTTTGTAAAATTTTTTATTTGTGTTAAAATATATATTGTAAGAAAGGATGGAAAGAAAATGAAAAAAATTACAAGAAAAACAATTAAAGAATTTGAATTATATTTAACGAAAGATGAAAAAGCAACATCAACTGTTGAAAAATATATACGAGATTTAACCGCTTTTTCCTCTTGGTTGGGAAAAAATGAGCTTTCAAAGGAAAAAGTCATTGAATATAAGGAATTTTTAAAGAAAAAATATTCCAATTCAAGCGTAAATTCCGTTTTGGCATCTCTAAATAGCTTTTTTGACTATAAAGAATTGTATTCACTAAAAGTAAAAAACATAAAAATACAACGTAAAATTTTTTCAAGTAGGGAAAAAGAGCTTACAAAAAGAGAATATGAAAAATTGCTTTATACAGCAAAGCAAAAAGGCAATCGCAAGCTTTTTTTACTTATGCAAACAATTTGTTCAACAGGTATCCGTGTTTCCGAACTGCAATTTATAACAATTTCTGCAATTAACTGCGGACAAGCCGACATCAATTGCAAGGGAAAATCAAGAAGAGTTATAATTCCGGATGCTCTGTGTAAAATTTTGCGAAAATACGCAAAAGAGCAGGGGATTGAAAACGGAAGTGTATTTATAACGAAAAACGGCAACCCTCTTGACAGGTCCAATATTTGGAAATTAATGAAATCCCTTTGCGAAAGTGCCGGTGTTCCCAAAGAAAAGGTTTTTCCCCATAATTTAAGGCATCTTTTTGCGCGTACATATTACAGTTTGGAAAAAGATATATCCAGACTTGCCGATATTTTGGGACATTCAAGCATTGAAACTACCCGAATTTACACAATGGAAAGTGGCGAAATTCACCGCAAACAGATACAAAAATTAGGGCTTTTGCGGTGCTGAAAAAAACAAATACCACATAATCAGAATTATGTGGTATAAATTTTTCGAATACATATAATATGGTGTTTATATTATAGCATTTAGAAAAATATTTGTCAATAGTTTTTTAATATTTTTTTGAAGTTTTTGTGTCTTTGAACGCAAAAAAGCATTCTTTTTAGACCAATGCACATTTTTGTTTCTTGTATTGGTCTGTTTGTTGTATAATTTTTTCTGTTATAAATATTTTTTTACAAAAAAACTCACTTTTTTTCGAAAATGTTAAAAGTTGGCTTTTTTCCTAACCACATAATTCTGATTATGT
>CAYPIJ010000093.1:6090-7827 GCA_964410755.1 uncultured Oscillospiraceae bacterium
CCACATAATTCTGATTATGTTGCAGGCAAAATTTTTTTTACTGTAAAATAAAACGCCTATTCGAATCGGAAAAATATGTTGGAGGTGATAATAATGAAGGCTGCTACATACCAGACAATAGACGAAGAACAACTGCTCAACAACGTTTTTTCTTTTCTTGTAACTCAGGGTTTGGAAAGTGCCTCAATTCGTGAGCTTTGCCGTGGCACGGGAATTGCACAAGGTAGCTTGTACTACTGGTTCCCCGATAAAACGTCGATTATCTGTGAAGCAACCGAGTATGGTTTAAGAAAAGTTACAGACGAAATTTTTGGATACGTTATTTCAAGTATCAACGATTTGCCGAATTTCTTTGAAAACTGTCTCGATAAAATAGAAGAACATAAAAACGAGCTTAGATTTATCTATCAAATGGTAGCAAGTCCAAAATACGGTGAACAATTGCGAAAAGACGGAAAGTATTTTAAACGTATATACGATAAATACGCCGTTAAACTTGCCGATAAGCTGAATTACGACTTGGCTAAGGTAAAACCGATTGTGTATTTGCTCGTTTCCGCAATACTCGACTATGCCGTTTGGGACGACAGAGAAAACGCTCAAACAGAACTTGATTTCATCTATTCCATTTTACCTAAAGTTATGGATAAATAAATTTTAAATGATAGGAGAAAAAATTATGAAAACAAAACTTATTCCGAGAATTACAACTCTTGCAATGACTGCTTGTCTTGCATTTTCCTCACTCGCAGTTTTTGCGGAAGAACCTAAAAATATAGAAGTATATTTTGAAAATGTCACAAATTCCGCCAACACCTTGAAAGGTGAAGCAAAAGTTAAAGTAAGTGTAAAAGGTGTCGACGGAAAAGCATCAATTGCACAAATTTCACTTGACTATACAGGCGATTTGGAATATAAATCCCGTAAATTCTTGAAAGGAAAACACGACCCAGACAATGGAGTCAATTATGAGATTATTGAAGATATGGGCAACAGCCTTACCGTAAGTATGGTTGACGTTGGAAACGGTTTGGATTTTTCCAAAGGTCAAGATTTGGTTATTTTAACTTTCAAAGGTGAACCGGGAAAGGAAATGAAGCTTAATCTTAACGATTTAGAAAATACATATTGTATTGTTGGCGGAGAAGAAAGAAATCCAATAGAAACAAAATCAATTACTCTTACATCAAGTACCGAAAACAACATTGGACGTGAGGCTGTCATTCGTTTGACAATGGATAAGCTTTCCAAATTTGGCGATACAGAAAAAGCAGGTATAACCGTTAAAATTATAAATGAAAATCAAGACGGTGAAGAAATTGAAACAGTAATTTCAAGTGCTAATCGTGATAAGACAATATCAGAACCTACATTTGTTTTGAAAAATACCGTTATTGAAAACAATACATATACGGTTGAAATTTCCGGTATAGGTTACAAGACCTATAGAAAAACAGGCGTTAAATTTGACGAGGATTTGAATTTGACAAATGACGATTTTGTTCCCGGTGATGTAAACAACGACGGAAAAATCGATATAGAAGATAAAAAAATGGTTGAACAATTTATTGAAAACAATGTTTATGATATTGGTGGAGATTTTAACCGTGATAATGTAGTTGATGATAAAGATATGGTTGTTTTCGCAGGAATTAAAGACGACGACAACGGAAACAGCGGAAACAATGGAAATAACCAGGGTTCAGGCGAAAGCGGTTCCACAGGAGGTTCAACCGG
>CAYPIJ010000094.1:0-5716 GCA_964410755.1 uncultured Oscillospiraceae bacterium
CGATAAAAATGTTTACACTGGCAAACAATACATCAATAGGTAAATATTTATCAAAATTAATAAGTAAAAATTTCAAATCAACACGACAATTTGGAAAAAAGTGTCTCGAAATAAACAAAGAAAGCACTTCTGACGAATCACTTCAAAAAATGTCAAACCGGTTGTCTCAAATACTAAAAGGTAACAAATCAATACAACTTTCCGACTTACCGACTTTTTCCACATTGTTGTCTGTATCTTGTGAAGAAATTTTAAGTGCAGGGAAAATAAAAAAAACAGTTATAACTCGTTTGACAAATTATTCTATTGCTGCTTAAAAGGACATAAAGGACTGGGAAGCTTACATAGATAACAAACAACAAATAATATTGAATACAGATGAGTATAACAAGACGGTAATTGATTATGCTTTAGAATTTGAAAATTACGAATTTTTAAAATTTCTTACAGACAAAAAGTATATTTGGTTTGTAGGAAACGACAAAGACAAGTGCAGTTCTGAAAATATTTGCTATGGTGCAGGAACAAGCATAAAGGCGAAAAGTAATTTTAATTCCAACGAACTGTATTCAAAGTTAATCGACAATGCGTGCGAATTTAGAACATCATTGATTACTCTTGCAATAAAACATAACAATTTTAAAATGTTAAATGAACTTCATGCACGAGAAGATGCACAACTTTGTAATTTTTGTAATTCTCCGTTTTATCTTAACAGAGTAGACTTACATTGTAACGAAAATTTAATCGAAGCACTATCAACTTCAAGCAATGAAATTTTAGAATATTTTTCTTCCGAATTCAAATTCAAAAATACATATTTAAAAGAAAGTAACAATGTTATATTTCCTTATATGAACGAACTTGTAAATGCTTTAATAAAAGAAAAACACTCTTATACAGAATTTGTTTTAAAAAACATCATAAAACACAATGAATATGTATACAATATAACTGAAGATACAATTAACATTTTAACTTCATGGTATAAAAAACAATTTTCGTATATGTTGGAATCAAAAGACGGTATTGAAACATTAAAAAATATATTTCTATCCGAAACACTTGAATTTGACCATTCGAAGACACGTATCTATTGTCGCGGTTATTCCGAAAAAGACGTTGGAACACGAAGCATAAAAGGGCAAGTTCTTACAAACATTATAAAACTGGAAGCCTCTTCAAAAGATTTAAAAATCCAAAAATTAATTGAAGAAAACAATACATTATACAACAAAATCATAAACATAAAACCTAATTTTAAAGAAAATGAAAACAATAAATATTGATATTTTTGTTTTTCTCTATGTAATAATTACAAAAAATCCCCAAACGCAAAAGTGCGAAATGGGGATTTTTAAGTATGTAATTTTTTTAAACATCAAGTTTCAAGTCGTCTCCCAGAATCCAACCTTTTTTTCTGAAGAAATAGGCAATAACCCAAGTTATAACAGCAGGAAGAACGAAGGATATAAGGATAAGAGAAATCCAATCGAAAGCTGTTATCGAGGTTTTCAAGCCATTTTGAATATCGTTGAGCCAACCTGTATAAACTCCGATTTGTCCCACAAAACCGCATGTTCCCATACCTGAGGAAACTGCCGCTCCGTTCATTTGAAGTTTGAAAACACAAGTTGCCAAAGGACCGGTTATTGCGGAAGTGATAATCGGCGGAAGCCAGATTTTAGGCTTTTTAACGATATTTCCCATTTGAAGCATACTTGTTCCGATACCTTGTGCAACAAGACCGCTCCAGCTGTTTTCCTTAAAGCTCATAACGGCAAAGCCAACCATTTGAGCGCAACAACCTGCAACAGCGGCCCCCCCCGCAAGACCGGTAAGGCTCAAAGCGGCGCAAATTGCGGCGGAGCTTATGGGAAGTGTAAGCGCAATACCCACAATAACGGAAACGATAACACCCATCAACAAAGGCTGTAAATCGGTAGCCCACATAATAGCGTTACCAACGGCACTGGCAGCCGTTCCAATTGCAGGTGCCCACCACTGTGAAAGCAAACAACCTGAAATAATTGTAACCAAAGGCGTAACAAGAATGTCGATTTTGGTTTCCTTACTTACTATTTTACCAAGCTCCGATGCGATAATGGAAACAATCAAAACAGCCAAAGGTCCTCCTGCTCCGCCCAAGCTGTCGGCGGCATAACCTACCGTTGCAAGGGAAAACATAACAAGTGGAGGACATTGGAGAGCATAAGCAATTGAAATTGCCATAGCAGGGCCTTTAACACCGGAGGCGAAGTCTCCTATTTGGTTGAAAACAGGCATATTAAGCTGTGTTCCCAATGTTGAGAGAATTGTTCCGATAAGTAGAGATGCAAAAAGTCCCTGTGCCATAGCACCTAGAGCATCAACACCGTAACGTTTAAGTGAAATTGTAACATTTTTTCTTTTTAAAAATTCTTTAATTTTAGACATTTTCTTAATTCCCTTTTTATTTGTATAAATTTTTCAGCATTTCTATTTCTTTTGCATAGCCGGGAAGCTCGTTGGGAGTTTCCAAAATGAAAGGCAACTCTCTTAAAAGAGGGTGATTGATAATTCTTTCCATTGCCTCAAGCCCGATTGAACCCTCGCCTATTTTTTCGTGACGGTCCTTATGGCTTGCAAAGGGATTTTTGCTGTCGTTTATGTGAATTGCTTTCAATTTGTCAATCCCCATAATTTCGTCAAATTCCTTTAAAACTCCGTCAAGGTCGTTTACAATGTCATATCCAGCATCGTAAACGTGGCAAGTATCCAAACAAACGCCAAGCTTTTCTTTCAATTCAACTCGGTCGTAAATTTCTTTAAGCTCGTTAAAGCTTCTGCCCACTTCAGAACCTTTGCCTGCCATCGTTTCCAAAAGAATAGTCGTTGCCTGTTCTTTTGTTATTATTTTGTTAAGCATATCGGAAATAAGCTCAATTCCTTTTTCAACACCTTGCTCAACGTGACTGCCCGGGTGGAAATTGTAGTAATTACCTGGAACTTTTTCCATTCTTTTAATGTCGTCAACCATTGTGTTAAAGGCAAATTCACGCTTGTAGCCGTCTTTTGCGCAAGCGTTTAGAGTGTATGGGCCATGTGCCACAATGGGAGCAAAATTATTCTCCCTTGCAAACTCAATGTAAGCCTTTATGTCTTCCTCGTTAAGGTCTTTAGCCTGTCCGCCTCGTGGGTTTCTTGTGAAAAACTGAAAAGTATTTCCGCCCAGCTTCACGGCTTCCTTTCCCATATTCAAAAAGCCCTTTGAAGAAGAAAGATGACAACCTATGTTCAATCTCTTTTCCATTGGTCTCCTCCTTTTTACAAATACAATTTTATATTTTTACTTATTGAATACTATTATACCACTTTTGTTAATGTTTTGTCAAGGTTTTTCTTATATCTATTGACTTTTTCGGAAAAATATTATATAATTATTCTATAGGAAGTGAAAAAATGGAAAAATATATTACAAAATCTTACGAAGAAACTTACGAGCTTGCGGGAAAATTTATTAAAACTTTAAAAGAAAACGACATCGTGCTTTTAAAGGGCAATTTGGGTGCGGGTAAAACCTGCTTTACAAACGGAATGCTTTATGCAATCGGTTTTACAAGCGGTGGATCAAGCCCAACCTTTACCATTGTAAACCAATACCCCAGCAATCCGAAAATAAATCATTTCGATTTGTACAGAATTGTTGACGAGGACGAGCTTTACGACATCGGCTTTTTGGAATATTTAACGGACGGAAGCATAAATATAATCGAATGGCCCGACCATGCTTTTTCACTTTTGGACGGATTTGAAACAATAAGTGTTACAATAGATTTTACCGAAAATGACGATGAAAGGATAATTACAATTGAAAGATAAAATTTTACTTTGCGTTGATTCCTCGGGGACTACTCTTGCAGTCAACGTTATGAAAAACAATATTCCCCTTGCTTCTTACAACGAAAATACGGGAATGACACATTCTTCGACTTTGATGCCGAAAATTATAGAAATGCTTGAAAAAGCCAATGTAAAAAAAGAAGAAATCGACTATTTTGCTTGTGCCAACGGCCCCGGCTCTTTTACAGGGTTAAGAATAGGAGTTTCCGCTGTGAAAGGTCTTTGCAACGTTCTCAAAAAGCCCATGATTGAAGTTGGAACTTTGGAAGGTCTTTCCAAAAACGTTGAAAACTTTGACGGACTTGTTTGCCCCATTATTGATGCAAGAAGAAAAGAGGTTTACTGTGCAGTTTTTGAAAACGGCACAAAAATTCTCAATGAATGTGCCATAAGCTTGGACGAGCTTTTTGTATTTTTGAAAAATCAAAACAAAAACGTTATATTTTGCGGTGACGGTGTAAATTCCTACAGAGATTACATAAAAGAAAATATGGGTGAAAAATGCTTTTTCCCAAAAGATGAAAATTTACTTCAAAATGCGGTAAGCATAGGAAAAGTTGCCCTTGAAAAAATCGAAAAAAACGAAATTACCGATTATCGCAACTTTAAAGTTGACTACCTGAAACCATCCCAACCTGAAATGCAACAAGGTATAACAATTGACTGAAAATAAACTTCAAAAAGAACCTCGAAAAGAGGTTCTTTTTATTTTAGCTATTCTGCACCAACAAAAGTAAAACAAATGATAAAAAATATTAAAGAAAAATTAAAAAAATATTAAAAACTACTTGCATCGTACACTGATGTACGGTGTATAATTAGAAAAAATGTATAAATTTACAAAAAGAAAAGAGCGTGTTATTATGAAAAAAGCTTTAATTACAGTGCTTTGTGCATTAATGTTATTTACAATGCCTGTATCTGCCATCAATTTCAACGTGGGAGATACAGTCGGTTACGTTACAGGTTCGTACAGCTTACCTGTTACGGAAAATACGTCCAAGCCTTCCGAGCCTGTAAAATACAGTCACGAAATTGATATGAATATTCTTTCCGACTATATTTACGGAGGAAGCAAGGCTACAGCACCCCTTATGGTAAAAACAACTCCCGACAGCGACGACTATGTAAAATCGGGTGTATATAAAATAAATCAAACATTTTCCGTTGTCGATGCAACACCGAAAAACGGACATTATCAAATTTTTTACAAAAACGGCTTATATTATGTTGAAACAAAATATGTAAATCTTCAAATGTTGGATACGAAAAAAAATCTTGTAACAGATATTGCCGAAGTTAATGTCGGAAACGGCACAGCTAAAATATTAAGTGATCTAACCTCAAACAATGTTGAGGCGGAAGCTAAAAACGGATCTTCAATAGACGTTATTCAAAAGGATTTTGCCAACGGATATTCAAAAATACAGTTCAATTCAAAGGAATGCTACATAAAAACAGAATATTTAACAAACTTCCAAGCCACTCCATCAGCCTCGGGACTTTCCAAGCTCGGTGCACCTATCGGCACACTTGTAATCGATTCGCCTTATGCGGACAACGGACTGGAAATTTACTCTCCGAGCGAACTTGAAATTTTGAAAAGTACAAATTACGGTAATATAAGCGATATAGATATGATGCAAAAATATATTAAGCTTAAAGACAACGTAACAAAGATGTGGAAATCGGAATGGGTAAACGTGTATAAGATTGAAAATTTCAAATCAAATATGAAAGATAATCCAAACTTTTCGCAAGTTGTAAAAGGTAAGCTTTACACAATTGTTTATGACGGAATGCTTCATTATGTAGTACAACAGGACAACAAAAA
>CAYPIJ010000094.1:5816-7798 GCA_964410755.1 uncultured Oscillospiraceae bacterium
GGACAACAAAAACAAGCTTATAAGAATTTCCACCGCTGTTCCCGCTTACGATGACCCAAGCGAACCGGTAGGTTAATAAAAAAGGAGAAAACATATTATGAAAAAAAGATTTATAAGTATTTTATTTACATTTGCATTGTGTTTGATGTTACTTCCCATAACAGCTTTTGCAAATCCCACAATGCTAAGTCACGTTGATATAACAATTGAATTGCCACAGGGCGATGACCCATTCGACCAGGGCTATATACCAAAAATCACCTCTTTTAAAAGCGGAGATATTGACCTTCTTGCCACAAGTGCCGGTATTTTGAACGCATACTGGGTAGGAGATACCGTAATTGATGAGGAAATTTATCCGACTTTCCATGCCGGCACAACCTACCACGTTAGCTTTAAACTTATTTTCAATACCGATGCCGGATACTGTGCAAACTATGTAATGTCTCAATACGGCGAATATATTGTCGGTCCCGACACATTCTCCGCTACGGTAAACGGTATTCCTGCAACAATAGCGAGAAACAATCCGCCGTATCACCCCACGGTAGAGGTAAGCCTGAAGCTTGATGGCGAGGTACTCAGTGAGGAAGAAAAAGTTGAAATTACCGAGGAAGATAATATGCACAGAGAAGTAAGACGTGAATTGAAAAATTCACGAACATGGGCGGAATCGTCTGAATTTGACACCTTAAACTATCCCGAAAAACTTCTCGTTATGGATGCTGTGGATGACTTTGGTTACAACGGCGGTTTGGCAGCACAGGAAGAAGCGTTGCTTGACAAAAACCTAACCACAGTTATCTTTGACACGGATTACGCCGCACAAGCCGCTTGGTGGATTCCCTCAAGAAAGGCATTAAGAGAGGTTTGGGTAGGTGTCGGAGTTGATATTCTTGCATTTTACCATACCATGACAGAAACAGCCGACCCTGTTGACAGAAGCGAATATCCGTTCAACAGAGCCGACGGAACGCTTTTCATTTCCCAGTCAGCCGCAAACACTTTAAAAACAAAAATTGGCGGCGGTTGGTATCCTACTCCGGCATTTACAATAAAAGTCTACGCAGGAAACGATGTTCACACCGCTCAAAAAAACGGTGCTTCGGCAACAAAAGATTTCTGCACAAATCACCAATATAATACACAAATTCGTGCAATCGACAGAGTTTACACCTTTGATACGTGCAAAACAGGACATCTTTATTACTATTCTTGCACAACTTGCGGTAAATGCGAATATAATCCCAACAATGTAAATTACGACCACACTATAACAGGAGAAGCTCTTGAAATTTATAAAAAGACTATCGGCTTGAACATTCAATATTTTAAAAGCATACTCCGCAGGTATTACAAGCGGTGTTACCGCAACAACCTTTGACCCAAACGGTACACTTACCCGTCAGCAAATGGGCACGTTTCTTTATCGTACATTACGCTATGTGGAACAAAATTCCGAGTATAAATATACAAGCTACACTTCAAAACTTTCTGTTTACACCGACAACGGCAAGGTTCAAGATTGGGCTAAAGAAGCAATGGAATTTATGAATGCGATTGACCTTATAAAAGGCACTACCGATACACTTCTAAATCCCGACGGACTTTGCACAATTGAGCAAGCAGTTGCCGTTGCGGACAGATGTGTATATGCACACCAGCTGGGTTGGTATCAGGTTTCTCCGCATAAATTTTCCTATAATTCGGATAAAGGTACTTGGGGCGGACACGATTATACATATATTACCAAAAGTTGCATATTTTTAGAGGGTAAATATATTTGGGTAACAGGCAGACGATTTAACATTCATTACACCTTCGACATTTCAGGAAAGAGTGTGGAAGAAGGTCAGCTTCCGTTCTACAATACCTATACCGGTCAAATAATGAGGATTGACTACCAAGACGTTATCCCCGTCCGTGACTAACCCCACCGCAATAAACGCATTTGCAAAAATCTTCGCATCATAACTTGCGTT
>CAYPIJ010000095.1:0-7794 GCA_964410755.1 uncultured Oscillospiraceae bacterium
GGTGATATAATTATTTCGTAAAAAGGAGATGATAAAAATGAGTAAATCGGTTTACAGCCTTGTTTTAATGGATGAGGTGGTAGCGGAAATAGATAAACTTGCATATATAAAAGGAACGAACAGATCCGGTATTATAAATTCAATATTGGCAAAATATGTATCTTTAAGTACACCGCAAGACAGAATTGACAGAGTGTTTAAAACCCTTGAACGATGTTTCGGTGCAAATGAAAGTTATAAAGTTGAACAATCATCTTCAACAGGCACATTTTTGGTGAAAAGTGCAATGCAGTATAAATATAATCCGATTATAAAGTATTATGTTGACCTTTACAAAAATACAGGTTGCCAGTACGGTTGCATAAAGGTGCATATCCGAACTCAAAATGCGGGGTTGATTTCACTTTTAAATGAATTTTATCAAGCCTTTGCCGAGATTGAATATGAGTTTATAGATTTTTTGAAATTATCGCAAATTAAATTTCATTCAATTGAAAACGGTAAGCTTATAAGGCAATTTGTTTTTGAAAATCACGACGAATTGGACGAAAAAACCGTAGGCGAAGCATTGTCGCTTTATATCGACAATTTGGATAAAAGTATAAAAGCTTATATAAATTGTGTTTCAAACGGTGAAAATCCCAAAGAAAAGCTTCGCAATTTGTATAGGCAGTATTTAAAAAGACAAAAACTTATTATATAAAACCAAAAAGAAAATGAAAGGGGAATAATTATGGACATTCAAAAATTCACACAAAAATCAATTCAGGCTATTCAAGAAGCAAAAGATTTATCCTTGTCTTATGGCAACAGCGAAATCAACGAATCTCATATTTTGTATGTACTTGTAAATAATGAGGATAATCTTATTGCACAGCTTTTCAAGAAAATGAATGTGCCTGTTAAAGAGCTTTTAGGGGATTTGGAAAAAGAAATTTCTTCTTTGCCTAAACTTTCAAACCCCGACACATCAAATATCTACGTTTCAAGAGAGCTTGAAAACACTCTTAATAAGGCGGAAAGTATTTCCAAGGAAATGAAAGACGAATTTGTTTCCGTTGAGCATATTGTTTTGGGAATGCTTGATAAAAAATCAGATTTTTCAAAAAGAATTTTCTCAAAATACAATATTACAAAATCCAATTTTTTGGAAGCGTTAAAATCCGTAAGGGGAAATGCAAGAGTCACAAGTGATAATCCTGAAAGCACTTACGACGTTTTAAAAAAATACGGTACAGATCTTGTTGAAATGGCAAGGAACAATAAGCTTGACCCTGTTATAGGCAGAGACAACGAAATAAGAAATGTTATCCGTATTCTTTCAAGAAAAACAAAAAACAATCCTTGTTTAATCGGTGAACCCGGTGTTGGTAAAACCGCTATTGCCGAGGGACTTGCTTTAAGAATTATGCGTGGCGATGTCCCGCAAGGCTTAAAAGATAAAACCGTTTTTTCGCTTGATATGGGCTCACTTGTTGCAGGTGCAAAATTCAGAGGTGAGTTTGAAGAAAGATTGAAAGCTGTTTTGAACGAGGTTAAAAAGAGTGAGGGGAAAATTATTCTTTTCATAGATGAGCTTCACACCATTGTAGGTGCGGGAAAAACCGACGGTGCTATGGACGCAGGCAATCTTTTAAAGCCGATGCTTGCAAGAGGTGAGCTTCATTGTATAGGCGCAACAACTTTAAACGAATACAGACAATATATTGAAAAAGATCCTGCTTTGGAAAGACGTTTTCAAACTGTTTTGGTTGACGAGCCAACCGTTGAAGATACAATTTCAATTTTAAGAGGCTTGAAGGAAAAATATGAAATTTTCCATGGTGTAAAAATTCACGACGGTGCATTAATAAGTGCCGCAACCTTGTCGGACAGATATATTTCCGACAGATTTTTGCCAGATAAAGCAATCGACCTTGTGGACGAGGCTTGCGCTATGATAAGAATGCAAATGGATTCTATGCCTACAGAGCTTGACGATATTTCAAGAAAAATAATGCAACTTGAAATTGAAGAGGCGGCACTTAAAAAAGAAACTGACAACTTGTCTAAAGAACGCCTTGAAGCAATCAAAAACGAGCTTAAGGATTTGAGAGCCGATTTTAAGGAAATGAAAGCAAAATGGGAAAACGAAAAAAATTCAATCGGTGGTGTTCAAAAATTAAGAGAAGAAATCGATAAAATCTTGGCGGAAATTGAAACAGCTCAAAGAAATTACGATTTGCAGAAAGCGGCAGAGCTTAAATACGGAAAATTGCCACAGCTTCAAAAAGAGCTTGAGGAAAAAGAAAAGGAAAATCCCAATAAAGAAAATACGTTGCTTCGTGATACCGTAACGGAAGAAGAAATTGCAAAAATTATTTGTCGTTGGACGGGAATACCTGTTGCAAAGCTTATGGAAGGGGAACGTGAAAAGCTTCTTTCTTTGGAAAAAATCCTTCACAATCGTGTAATCGGTCAAGACGAAGCCGTAACAAAAGTAAGTGATGCAATTCTTCGTTCTCGTGCAGGTATTTGCGACCCAAACAGACCTGTAGGCTCGTTTATGTTTGTAGGCCCTACCGGTGTAGGTAAAACAGAGCTTGCAAAAACTTTGGCAGAAACACTTTTTGATGACGAAAAAAATCTTATAAGAATAGATATGACTGAATATATGGAAAAATTTAGTGTGTCGCGTTTAATAGGCGCCCCTCCGGGATATGTTGGCTACGAAGAGGGCGGTCAGCTTACCGAAGCCGTAAGAAGAAAGCCTTACAGCGTAATTTTGTTTGACGAAATTGAAAAGGCACACCCCGATGTTTTCAATATCCTTTTGCAGATTTTGGACGACGGCAGATGTACCGATTCTCAAGGCAGAACAGTTGACTTTAAAAATACCGTTATTATTCTTACTTCAAATATCGGCAGTGATTACATTTTGGAGGGAATAGATGAAAACGGTGAAATTAAGGAAGAACAACGTAAACAGGTTGATAACCTCATTAAGAGCCATTTTAGACCTGAATTTCTTAATCGACTTGACGATATAGTCTTCTATAAGCCTCTTACAAAAAATGAAGTTAAGGGTATAATTGAGCTTATTTTGAATAAGTTGAAAGCGAGACTCAGCGATAAACAGCTTAAATTGAATATTACTGACAGCTTAAAGGATTTTGTTGCCGATAATGCTTACGACCCCGTTTACGGTGCAAGACCTTTGAAAAGATTTATTCAAAAGGAAATAGAAACACGCATTTCAAAGCTTATTATTGAAAAAGACCCACAAAGCGGTGATATAATAAACGTAGATGTTCAAAACGGCGAAATAGTTGTTTTCTAAAACAAAAGAACGCAGCGATAATAAAAATCGTTGCGTTCTTTTTGCTTTAAATATCAAGTCTGTTTCTTATTTTGCCCGAATTAAAGGCTTCAATGTTTTTGTAAACCTCTTTTACACATCTGAGTCTTGATTCGTAAGCACCCCAGCCGATATGGGGCGTTAAACAAACGTTTTCAAAATCTGCAATTTTGTTGTATGGACTTGTTGTGGGATATGGCTCTTGGGAATATACGTCTATTCCCAAACCACCGATTCTTTTTTCCAAAATTGCGTTTACAAGTGCGTTTTCGTCTGCAACGGAGCCACGTGCAACGTTAATTACAACAGCATCTTTTTTCATAAGTGAAATCATTTCCTCGGAAATAAGATTCTTTGTGCTGTCGGAAAGGGGAGTATGGATTGAAATTATGTCTGATTTTTCGCACAATGTTTTTAAATCCACGCATTTTTCATTGTTGTCGGGGGTTCTTTTTGTGTAAATAACGTTACAGCCCAAAGCTTCCGCAACCTTACTAACTTCTTTTCCTATGTTTCCGTAGCCCACAATTCCCCAAGTTTTTTCTGAAATTTCATGAAAAACGGGGACTAAAATATTGGGTGAGCCCATATTTGTATATGTTTTGTTTTCGGTTAGCTTTTTGTAGGAAAAAATATTTGAAGATAGGGAAAGTGCCATTGCAAGTGTAACTTGTGCAACACTTTTTGTGGAATATGCAGGCACGTTGCACACGGCAATACCGTTGTTTTTGCAATATTCAACGTCTATGTTGTCATATCCCGTTGCGGTAACGCAAATAAGCTTCAAATCCGTTAATTTTGAAAGAAGTTCTTTGTCGAATTTTGACTTATTTATTACAGCAACATCGTAGCCTTTCAATCTTTCTTCCAATTCTTCATATTTTGTGAAATTGTAAATTTTTGTTTCTCCAAGCTCGTTAAAAAAGCTTAAATCAAGGTCTTCGCCTACTGTTTTTGCTTCAAGTATAACAATTTTCATTTTTAATGTATCCTTTTAATATCCCAAATTTTCATTTATGATAACGATTTCAGTTTCACAGCTGAACATTTTTTTAAATTGAACAACGAGACCGCAACAAATTCTGTCTTTTGAATTGCAATCATAACACTTGTCACCTTTTACGGCACAAGGAGTATTCATTTTAAGTCTTTGTGCATTTTTCGGTGCGGCAATGTTCCTTGCACGATAAATTGCTTTTTCAAGATTTTCTTCAATCTTATTTTTGCCGATTACAATATAAACCTTTTTATGTCCGAAAAGGGTAGAGGAAACTCTGTTGCCGCTTCCGTCTATGTTTACTATTTCGCCGTTTTCGCTTATTGCGTTTGCCGATGTAAAATAAACATCTGTCGACATTGCGTTTTTTGTTGTTTCAGGCCCCGGTGTTTTCCAATGGCTGTAAATTGTGTTGTGAGTTGAAAGAGTATCGATAAGATTCATTTCGTTTAAAGTCATTGAACCGCCGAAGCCGACAGTTACGCTGTCGACCTCTTTGTTTATGTATTCGCTTGCTTGTTCTTTTGTTTCGAAAATGCTTACTTTAAAATCTTTTTTTAGTAAATTTTCTTTTATTTTCTCAAAGTTCATTTTATCCCTCTTTTTTATTTTATGCTGAATGAAAATTCAATTTCTTTTTCGTCAAGTCTGTATTTTTCGCTTAATTGAGGTCCGCAAGAATTTGAACCGATTCCGGAAACCTTGTAATCTATTCTTACATTTGTTGAATTGTCTTTTGTAAGCTCGTTCGTATGTTTAGCTTTATCCAAAGAATAGCTGTTGTAGTGTGAAACGTTAAATTCAAATTCATTTTCGGTTGTAAATGTAAGTGAATTTTTCATTTCCAAAAGCTTGGTTTTGGTGTGATTTCCGTGTTCCTGAGGACGAATATAGCTTACATATTCCTTGTCGGCATTACTTGTGTAATATCCCATTTTTGTGTGGTTACACATATCAATATAGTTTTCGCAATCACCCATGCCGAAATATGAAAATTCTTCGTTTTCGTATGGGAGCTTAAATTCATATCCCAATCTTGGCAAATATACATAGTCTTGAAGCTGTGTTGCTTTTAAGCTGTATTTTATTTCACCGTCTGCAAATACTTCAATTGTTTGTATGTAGTCAAGGAATTTGCTTCTTGCAATTCCGCTTAAAGCACCTGTAACAATAATTTTACCGTTATTATTTTCAACAAAATAAATTTTGTTCATAAGCTTGTTGAAATTAAGTCCTGACATATTGTCTGCATCACTGTATTCCCATTTTTTTCTTACGTGTCTGTCATTATCTGTAGGTGCTCTCCAAACGGTAAGCTCAACTTTGTCTGTAAGTTGCTCTTTATTGTCTTTTATTATACTTACGAAATTTCCGTAAAGCTTGGAAAGGGTATATTTGAAATTATCTCCAATAAATATGATTTCTTTTTCATTTTCTTCATATTTAGCATAAATTTCGCTTGATTTTACATTTTCTTTTTTCAAGCTTTCAATCTTATGCTGTTCCATTGCGATTTCTTCGTTTTTATCATTTGTAAGGGTAACGGTAAGGTATGCACCCATTTTATAATTGCTTTCACATTTTAAAATTTCGGAAACATCAATAACTTTTGTTTCGTGAGGTTCAACATCAAGGTTGATTTTTTTATTTGAAACTTCTTTTCCGTCAATTTCAAATTTCAAATTGAGTGTATATTCTTTAAGATTTGTAAAGTCAAATCTGTTTGTTATGGAAAGTTCATTTTTGTTAAGTTCTGTTTTTATGTTTTGATATGTTGCTTTTACAGAAAGCGAACCTGCTTTTACATTTCTGTCGAAAAATACCATTCCGTCGCAACAGAAGTTATGGTCGTGAGTTCCTTCGTTAAAATCTCCGCCGTATTTGCAAACACCGTCAACAACAACTGTATGGTCTGCCCATTCCCATACGCAACCACCGATAAATGCCGGATATTTGTAAACCAAATCCCAATAATCTGCCATTTCACCAGGACCATTGCCCATAGCATGAGCAAATTCGCACATAAAATAAGGCTGTTTTAATCTGTTGTTATCAAGATATTCTTTACATACTTGTAATGTTGGATACATAATGGAAAATATATCACTGTCTAAGGCATAAAGTTTTTTCTTTTCAATGTCTGTTTCAGGTGTTGGGTAAATTACGGCACTTCCCGCATATCTTGAAGCATCTTCAGAGTGAACAAGTCTTGTTGTATCGTTTTCTCTTATCCATTTTACCATTTCAAAATGGTTTATTCCGTGACCGCTTTCGTTACCTGTTGACCATGAGAATATACAAGCATGATTTTTGTCTCTGTTATATGCTCTTTCCATTCTGTCAATATATGCGTCTTTCCATTCTTCTTGATTACAAATCCATTCGTTATGTAATGGATGCTCGCTTTTATCGTCGTAGCCGTAACCTGTATGTCTTGAAACAAAGCCATGTGTTTCAAGATCCGTTTCAAGCATAACATAGAAGCCCATTTCGTCGCACATATCAAGGAATTTTGGGGTAGGGGGATAGTGGGAAGTTCTTACGGTATTAATGTTTAATTTTTTCATCAATATAAGGTCTTTTTTCAAATCCTCATCGCTTTGATACCAACCATTGTAACCGTCTGTATCGTGGTGATTTACACCTTTCAATTTTACGGGAACACCGTTTATTAAAAGTTCGCATTTTTCGGAAATTTCAATTGTTCTGAAACCGAATTTTTGCTCAATTATTTCATTTTCATATTCAAATGTTACTGTATAAAGATAAGGCTTTTCCGCATTCCATAAAACAGGATTTTCAACTGTAAACGAAACGCTGTTTTCAGCTTCTTTTTTCTCGTTTAACAATGTAACGGTTGCTTTTCCTTGAAATTCAATGTTTACAACATTATCATTTGTTGATATTTTTATGTCCTTGATATGACCTTGAGGTCTTTTTAAAACATAAACATCACGGAAAATACCGTTAAATCTGAAAAAGTCTTGATCTTCAAGGTATGACCCGGAACACCATTTTCTTACCAAAACTCGAACAATGTTTTTTCCGTCGTTTACAAAATCAGTAATATCAAATTCACTTTGTAAGTGACTTCCTTGACTGTAACCAATGTATTGGTCGTTTATGTAAAGTTCTATGCTTGAAGAAACACCCTCAAATACCATATAGAATTTGTCGTTTTCTTTTTTTATGTCAAATTCTCTTTCGTATACGCCCAACGGATTTTCGTCGGGGACGTATGGTGGGTCTACAGGGTAGGGATAGTTTACGTTTGTGTAGTTGGGATCTTCATAGCCGTAAAGCTGCCAACATGACGGAACGGGGATTTTGTCCCAATCGGTTATATTTTTGTTGTAGTCAAAATCCTTGCTGAAATATTTAAAATTCCATTCTCCGTTAAGAAGTGTGTATGCTCCTTCGTTTTTCGGAATGTAATAGCTTCTTTGGGGAAGCTTGTTTT
>CAYPIJ010000096.1:0-7519 GCA_964410755.1 uncultured Oscillospiraceae bacterium
TTTTTTTAACTTTTTTCTTCCAATTCCTCAAAACCCCTGTTTTTATGCTATTTTTTGACTTGGAATTTTTTTGTTCTTTTTTGAATTTTTGGTTCTTTTTTCAAGTGCAAATAGACTTTTTTATAAAATTTTGGATCAAAAATTATTATGTTATTTTAAAAAGTGTACCTATTTTTATTTTTTCAAATACAATTTTGTTCTTAATAAGCTTTGCTTTTGTAAAATCATTATCCCACACTGAAAACAACTCCAACGTACCGTCAAAGTCAATATCCAAAGTAAAGGTATCTATTTCCTCAACATTTTTCAAATCTCTTAAAATATTTTTCCAATTATAATTTTTATTTCGGATATATCCCATTGTAGTTTTTTCACCTTTTAAAAGCATACAAAAAACATTATCATCCGAAAAATCAAAAGATTCAAACTTTTCTTTTTCAAAATCTACATCTTTCACCATATCACTTATTGGTTTAAAATATTTATAAAGATTTTTCGCTTCCACATAACGCTCATCCCAATGCCAAATATTACCGACACCGCAACTTTTGAAGAAAACAGGAGCATAAACCATATCGGCAAATATTATTCCGTCATCGTCATTAACATAATATTTAAAAGGACCGATATGGCAATTACTTACAGCACCGGTTTCTGCAATAAATATAGGTTTATCAGATTTTATTTTTTCAAATGCTCCTTTTACTACATCAAGAGGAAATTTATTGCAATCTTCATAAACAGCACCTTGATCGAGATAACGATGTATTTGAACAAAATCACATTTATCCCAACAAAAATCGTCATATGACTTTTTCACTTTTGGACTGTCAAAGCTCCCCAAAGAATTAACAACAAGATTTTTCGGAAAAAGTTCTTTTACTTTCTCAAGCATTTTCTTATTCCATTCAAGCATATTTTTCCAATTTCCGATACAATTCATTTCATTCCACAACTCAATTGTAAAAATTTGAGTATCACCGGAATATCTTTTCGACAATTCTTTAACTTTATAAAGCCAACCATCTTTCCAAATATCTTCCGTAAGCCAATGGTCCGCACTTTCACATTTTACATCTTTAAAATACAGTTTTTTATTGAACTTTCTGAAAACATCGTCTCCATAACTGTTGGAATTTGCAATCGTTTCATAGTCAAAAAATCTAAACTGTTCCAAAGTTAATTTAAGCTTAATATTGTATTTTCTCGCAAGTTCAACCAACAAATCAATTTTTGAAAATTGCACATCACTAAGCTCATAAATGTTTTGTGTATCGGGAGAAAAATATTCATGCCCGAGCCAAACTCTTGCAACATTCACTCCGTTTTTGCTTAATCTTTCAAACCAACGTTCATATTGCTTTAATCCCAAAAAGCCATAAGAAGAAAGTCCGAATTCAGTGCCATCGGATTTTACATAACATGTAGGAAAAGCCGTATTGATTCCAATTGAAAAAAACGGCTTTCCGTCCGAATATGCAAAATATTTTTTATCATTTTTTCCGATTTCAATATAACCGTGCTTGTCAGAATCTACTATTTCAAACTCTGCCTTTTCCATAATTTTATCATTACAATATGCTTCAACAACCATTTTTCCAAAAAAATCGGGTGTATATCTGCAAGCAACAAATTTATTTCCGTTTTTCAAAACACTTTCAAAGCCTTCTTCATCATATTTCAAAGTTACAGGCTGATAAAAAAACGTATCTATAATTTCTACTTCATTATCCGGACGCAAAACTTTTATATAATCAATCTTATCTGAGAATTGAAATTCAATTCTTGAATATTTTTCCAAAATTCCTTTTATTTTCATTTTTTAAATTCCTTTCATTTTTTATGTAAAATTAAAGTTTTAAGAAAACAACGGCAACAATACCGCTTACAAATGCCACAATGTGGTTAAATCTCGGTTTTTCTTTAAAAACTCCTATTCCGACAGCAAGAGTTCCCCAAATTGTTCCTGCGGAAATTGCCGGAAAAAGAACGGAAGCGTTTTCATAACCTGCAAGTTTAATTGTAAGATAACCGACCAAAGCATTTGTAATACCTCCCGTAATACCGAAAATTCTTCCTTTTGTTGCAACAAGCTTTTTTACAGGCAATCTTTTAAAGCCAACTACCATAAACACTACAAAACAAACAAGCATCGCCCAAAACATAAACTCAACGCAATATTGTGAATTGTATTTTGCCTGATGTACCTTTTGAATTATGGAATTAAATCCATTTGCACAAAATGTTGCCAACACATAAAAAGCCCATTTGATACCGCCCTTTTGGCTGTTCTGAGACGACGGCTTTTTAATATTTGTAAAAACAATAGCAACCACAAAAAAGAAAAGTCCCAACATTTTAAAAAGCGTAAGCCCTTCATTACAAAAGCCTATTCCGTAAACAACAGGAATTACAACGGAAAAAGAAACTATCATACTTGTTAATGACATTGGCCCGGATGCAAGTGCCAAATATCCTGCTTGCATTGAAAGGCACATTAAAATGCCAAACAAGCAACCAAAAAAAACAGTCCCTGGATGAAATTGAAATCCCCCCACGCTCATAAGTGCAAAAAGTGCAAACGCAGTTACGGATTTAATTTTGTTAAATGCCACAGAATCGTCATTCACCTTACTGAAAAGCTTTGTTGATGCCGACTGTGCAACCGTAAAAATAACAATACATAAATAAATTAAAATAAAAAATATCATACTATAACTCCTATCTGCTGTTTAGCCCAACCTGATTTTTCATAATTTCCCTTTGCAAAAAAAGACTTCCTCACAACGGCCCCCATTTTACTTGAAAGTTCATACCATATTCCAAGGTTTTCACTTTCCCAGCACAATCCTGCTACCAAGCCTATATGTACTGTTCCGTTGGAAAGGGTATGCCAAGTTGTATGCAAAACACCGTCCAAATCATATTTTTTTATTGTATCAATACAAGCTTGAATATTTTCAAAACTTCTGTCCCAAGAACAAAGAAATGTTTTTCTGTCGGAATTTTTCAATTTAACGGCAGTTTCTACAGGAAATTCCTTACTGTCATATTGCCAATCTGCCATAATAATCGATTTGTCTAATTTATTTAATAAATATTCCGCACTTTTTTCACTTGGAGCTTGAGCTATGTAAATATTATTTTTATTAAAATTTTCGCATCGATACAAAAGCATATCTGCCCACATAATTGTCTTTCTTCCCATGGAAACTATATCTTCATTTACTTCATTTATAAAATCGGCAACTTCGTCCATTTCTTTATCGGAATAATCAAAGCCGGATGCTTCGTCACAACCTATATGAAAATATTTTCCTTTTCCGCAAAGCTCAATAAGCTCACGCCTTATACTTTTAAAAAGTTCTCTCACGCTTTTGCTTTTAATGTTCCATCTCCAACCGTCTTCACTGAACAAATAAGCTAACTTTGGTTCTTTATCCAAAACAACGTGTTTTCCATGCATTTGTCTACTTTGAGAGGCATGTCCCCAATGATTAAACATGGGTATAATTTCAATTCCCAAATCGTTTGCCAAATTTATTAACGGCTTTATTTCGCTTTTTTCAAAAGCATTTTCCCATGCTATTTCCTTAAAGCAATCATATTTCAACATTCCCCAAAATTCCAAAACAATATGGGAATATTTCAATGCACCGCAAAATCTTATAAATTTTTCCAATTCCCAAAGCTCGGTTTCAGGAAAAAGACAAAAATGAATCATTCGGTTTTTGATTTTTGCTTTTTCTTTTATTTCACAGCAAGGAATATACACATTCTTATTTTCGTCTATTTTTATTAAATCAATAAGTGTCATAAATCCATATATCAAATTTTTTTCATTACTCGCGTCAATGAAAACGCCTGTTTCTTCCACAGATATTGCATAATCAAAGCCTTCGCAATGAACTTTGGAACCGACATTTCCCAATTCAAAAACATTTTCGTTTAAATTTTCAAACGCAATTTCACTGTATCCAAAGGTGTAACTATTCCAAAATTCCCTAATAATATTCTTTTGAAGTACATTTCCGCATTTAGCAACAATTTTTTCATTAATTAAAAAAACTCCTTTTTTATTTATCATATCCTTATGCTCAAAAAACATAAATTCCACCTCTTTTAACGTATTTTACTACATTATAACACCTTATAACAAATATAGCAACAGAATTTTCACTCAAAAAGGTGGACTTTTCAATCAAAATATGATATAATGAAGTTTAGGGTGATGAAAATGATATACAATTTTGAAAATTTAAACTTTCAAATATTGACAATAGACAAATTTAAACACGAAAAAGGTCTATTTCATGCAAAAGAACGTCCTTTTGCATCTATTTCAATTCGAATTAAAGGAAAAGGTGTTTTCAAAACAGAAAACAAAAATTTCATTTCAAATACGGGCGATATTACTTTTTTACCCGAAAATATCAGTTATGATGCAGAATACAGCGGTGGTGAATGCATTGCTGTTCACTTAAAAAGTTGCAATTACTACACAGTTGAAAACATAACACCAAAAAATATTGAAAGAATACAACCTTTTTTTGAGGAATTATTGAAAATAAAAGACGATATTGAAAAAACAAACGAAAAAAAATCTCTTGTTTACAAAATTTTGCAAGCACTTTACGACGATACAAGAATTGATTTTAACACAAGTATTATTGAAAAATGTGTGGATTTTATAAACAAAAATTACACAGATTGTAATTTAAGCATTTCAAATATATGTAAAGTCGGCAACATAAGCGAAGCAACTTTGCGCAGACTTTTTAACCAACATTACAGTATGTCTCCGAAAAAATATCTTATAAAATTGCGTTTAAACAAAGGCACACAGCTTTTGATAAAAGGCGAAAAAACAGTGAATGAAATTGCGGAAGAATGTGGATTTTCAGACGAAAAATATTTTTCCAGATGCATAAAAAAGCATTTCGGTGTTTCACCCATAAATTTAAGACAACAAAATTAAATTTTCCCTACCTATAATATTTAAAGCCTTCCCCTTGTACTTCCGTTGAAGGCGAAACTATGACAAAAGCTTGTTCTTCCACCATTTCCATAAGCTTTTTCAATTTTTCAAGCTCTTTTTTCTTCATAACGCACATCAAAATTTTTCTGTCATCGTTACTGTAACCGCCTTTTGCGTTAATCACGGTTACACCTCTGTCCAATTCCGAAAAAATTTTCAGTTTCATTTCTTTTTCTTTTGTCGTTATAATATACGCCACAACACCGCTGTTTAATTTTGCGATAATTGAATCGATTATCCATGAAGAAATAAAAAGCGTAATTATTCCGTACATTGTAAGCTCGATATTTCCAAAAACAAAATACGAAACCAAAATTATTAAAAAATCAATTGTTCCAAGCAATGTTCCCACAGAAAGGGAAGGCATCTTTTTTTGTGAAATTCTTGAAACAATATCTGTCCCTCCTGTTGTACTGCCTTGCGAAAATGTAAGCCCGATTCCTATTCCGCACAAAATACCGCCAAAAATGCAATTGAGCATTAAATCGTTGCAAAAAGGCTTAAAATTTGACGTTAATTCCATAAAAAGAGGGATTGCGATTATTCCCACCAAAGAATCTGCAATAAATTTTCTTCCCAATTCCTTATAGGCAATTAAACCTATTGCAATATTTGTAAGTCCCACCACTACACCGGGAGACCAACCATAGAGAAAATAGAGTACAGTTGCAATTCCGCTTACTCCGCCCGTAACGATTTTTGAGGGCAAAGTAAACAAATTCACCGACAAGGAAAACAAAAGCGAGCCCACCAAAATAACCACATATTTATAAGTTGTTTTTTTCAAATTTTTCAAAAAGCACCACCTTTTTTCAGTATTCTCATTTTTTCAAAAAAATATAACAATAGGAGAAGCTTAAAGCTTCTCCTATTGTTATATAAAGAAATATCACCCGCCATGTGGGTGGATATTTATTGATACTATTTTAAACTATCGTAACGGTCTTGCATACTGTTATATAAATCAGGATCTTGACGTTTTATGTAGTCACTAAAAGATTCTCCGGATTTTGGTTCGGTATATCCATAACCTTTATCGTAATCATAAGTTGAAGAATTGCCTTTTTTATAATCAGATGTGTTACTTTCGTATATATCTTTCATGTCATCGTACAAGTCTGGGTCTTGACGTTTTATGTAATCACTTGCAGATTCTCCGGATTTTGGTTCAGTATATCCGTAACCTTTATCGTAATCGTAGTTAGAATAATTGGAAGTACTGTTTTTTGAACTTGAACTATTACAACTTGTTAATGATAATAGCAATAATGTTGTTATTAAAAAATTTAGTTTTTTCATAATATTAGCTCCTTTTATTATTAAAATTTATAATCATCAATAAGATTATACCAATAAAAACCAGTAATTTTTATCACCGGAAGATAAGAACCGTTTGAGGCTGTGACATATTCCTTTTTGTAATTTTTACAGGTGCAAAAACGAGTAGCCGAGTAACCTACTCTTAAAGTGGGATATTTGTAACCACCGTGATGGAATTGCATTTCAATAGGCAAATTTGTTCTATTCATAACATCGTTGGCAGCATTATACATGAAAGTTTTAATTTGTTCTTGTGCAGCAACTCTTTGTTCTAATGTAAAATTTGTGTTATATGTTAAATTAAATATCATATCTGTTGGATATTTAAAATGCACAGTATATTCGTTTGTGTACCCATAACCATCAATGTCAAATTTGAACGTTCCGACTGAAGTATCTGCGGAAGAATAAAATTTTTGAAGAAACTTTTCTATTCCGTCTATTGTGTTCAAATTATACTTTTGTTTTTCACTTTCTAAATCTTTCCAACCTACTTTTTTCCACGCTTCGAGATCTGATGTTGGGATTACTTGTGTTCTTCCATCAGGTGCTACAACTTCAGAAATAGGATATTCAGACCAACCTACAGAAAGTTGTGTAGAGACTTCGGATTGTTTGAACAATTCACTTTTATTTAAAGCATATAGTCGTTGTACTGGATACTTGAACCATCCAACAGTAAGCTGATTTTCAACTTCAGATTGCTTAAAAAATGCACTTTTTCCTTCAGCGTATAGGCATACTAATGGTTCATCGTACCATCCTACCATAAGTTGTGCAGGTACTTCTGTTTTTTTGAATACACAACTTTTATTTTCAGCATATAAAGTTTGTACTGGTTCTTCGTACCAACCGACAGATAACCAATCTTTCAAATGAGATTTTGGAATTATGCTTTCACGCCCATCGGGAGCGTATACTGTTTGAAAATCGGAAAGACTTTCATAATATCCTTTCTTGAGATAATAATCTTTCAAATATGTTTCTACAATGATAGCATTTTGTTTTTCTGAGTATAGTGTTATATATTCCTTATCTTTTGGTTTTGTATAAATATTGGCAATTTTTAAATCGCTGTGCCAATTCCATGTGTAATCAAAAATTTCAACAAAATCATTTATATGAATATAAAAATCTTTATTTATAATCATTGTATTATGT
>CAYPIJ010000097.1:0-7471 GCA_964410755.1 uncultured Oscillospiraceae bacterium
AAAAAAGAAAGGGAATGAAAATTATGAAAAAGAGATTTTCAGCAATTCTTATGGCATTAATGATGATATTGTCATTATGCTCATTCACAGCCTTTGCAGGCGACACAACTTTGGAATTGACCCACTACAACATCATTACTAATAATATCCGCCTCGAATTTTCAAATGATGTTAATAACGTTACCGCTTCTCTTAAAAGCACGGACAATAATGCGATAGCAGTAACACCGGAAAAAGATTCCGAAAATGCAAAAGTTTGGAATCTTAAACTTAGCGAAAAAATGGATATTACAAAACAGTATATCCTTGATTTCACAGCTGACACTTTCACAGCAAAAAAACTTATTAAATTTAATGTATACGCTAACGACAATTTCGATAGCTATACACAGCTTTCAGATTTGGATGCTAATTATTTGGATTTGAATGGCAATGGTTGGAATAATACATCAATTTCAAATACAGGTGACAATCTTTATTCACTTGAAACTGATGAAAATAACAGCAATAATAAGTACTTGAAGATAAAAGGTAATGGCGGTCACGGTTTCTGGATTAAAAAAGATGGTTGGAGTTGGAATCAGTCACATAAAGAATATAACATTGAAGTTGACGTTAAAAAAATTGGAGAAACATGGTATGGTAAAGAAGGAAAATTTTTCTTTGGTTTGAAACATGACTATACAAAAATTAAAGATTGTACTCCTCAAACACTCTTTACTTTGCAGGGGAAAGCTATGACACACTATAGTGTAGGTGGCTCTTCATTCTTTACCAATAGCGGTAAGATTAACGAAGGAACATTTACTTATGAAGATTTCGGTACAATCGGTGCAAGCTTTTCTAAATTCGGTTCAGAAGAAAAAGTTTATGAATACAACCTTTACTATGGCGGAGTAAACATTTCTTCAACAGTTGGTACTGTACAGTATGCTGCGAATGGTTTATTCCACATATTAAGTTCCGGATCCCTTGGCGCTAACGACTTTGCCATAGACAACTACAAACTCTATGCATATTCAATGGAAGATTATACACCTATTGAACTTGACTATATCAACGTTACAACAAAAGGTATTACAGTTGCATACAACGATTCAATATCAGGTACACCAACTGTTGCACTTAAAACACCAACAGGTACTGTTTCAACAACACAAAGTGTAAGCGGAAAAATACTTACAATTAAACCTGCAACAGCTCTAGACCTTTCAAGAGCATACATTTTAGAAGTAAAAGCTTCAAATGGTTTATCCGATTGTGAAATTAGCAAACTTATAACATTTGATGTATATGCTGACGATAATTTTGACAATTATACAGATCTTTCACAGCTTGATAGTAAATATTTTATAAGATTTGAAGCTACAGAAACTGATATTTCAAAATCAGAATACGTTACATTAGAAAATGGTAAATTGAAATTAGCTTTACCTACTTGCCGTGGTTTTTGGGTAAAAGATTTAAAAGATGATGCACATAACAATAAAAAATATTACAACATGGAAGCGGATTTTCAGTTTATTACTCCAAACGGAAAAAATATCGATGACGGAGATTTATATTACTTCAATGTAATGCATACAGCTTGGTATATCAATACTTCTCGTGCAACTGATGATGTATATTTCCATATTGGTAGCGGTCATAATATACAAAATGCAAATTCTATATTTACAGACAATTCAAAATTTAGTAATACCGCTTATAATAATAAAGGTACAGGCACTTATGCATTTTCATTGGTAAGAAATGCGGAAGATACAGAAGATGTATATTCTATTAGTGAAAACGGAAATGCCCTTGTTACAGCAAAGGGAACTGTAAAAACAAATAACTTCTACTATATTTTGGCACACCCACATGGAGTAGATTATGGTACATACTATCTTGACAACTACAAACTTTATGCACCAATCGTTGTAGACGGAACAACATTCCCTGAATTTACAACAGATGGTGATGCTGTTATTACATCAAAGAGCATAAAAATCAACTTCAATGACGAAATTGATTCAAGTGCTGAAAACCTTACAAACGTAAAAGTTTCGTCAATGGGTTCTGAACTTTCTGTTACAAAATCGGTAAAAGGCAAAGAACTTACAATTGCTCCTACATCGGGCGAATTCCCATTCGATGTTGAAATTACTTACGATGTAAACGGAGTTAGAAATGTTGCAGGTTCAACAGCTACATTTACAGCAAAATCATTCCAACTCCAAAAACTTTGGTATGAAACATTCGATAATGCAACAGATATTACAGACCTTTATGGAAAATATAATGTTCCAAGTGAAAAAGGACAAAACTTTAACTATGATGCGAATGGCAATTATGTAAGTTCTACTAATCTTCCTACAAAAACATTGCAAGAATTTGTTGAAACGGAAGATAACAGTGATGTATTTACAATCGTTGGAAAAGACGGAAATAAAGTTCTTAAAATGAATCCAACAGGTGAATATGCGTTTACACATTGGGAAAAATATGCAGGCGAAACAGCAGGAAGAAAAATTTGGACTAATACAATTACAGAATTTGACTTTGAAACAGATGCTGATAATGCGAACGGATTTAGCTACATCAATCCTATGTACTATGCTAGTGGTACTTACAATGATGTAAGTATTGGTGTAGGCTGGCAGAGTGGAAGCAACCGTAAATTATTTACAAACAAAGATCCTAAGAAATTCAGCATGACAGCTATAAGAGATGTAAATTCAAATGGTGAATATTATACCAATTTCTATATGAATGGTGAATTTAATTCAAGTTTAGTTACAAACAACTGTAGAGAAGGTGAATTTGGTTTTCAAAACAAATCAAACCATGCTGTTTACCTCGACAACATCAAAGTTTACAAAGTTGTTGATTTTACAGCAGACGAACACCTTTGGTTGACAAACACAACTGCTACAGTTGGCGAAAATGATCCTACTGTTACAGGTAGTGTATCAATTAAGAGTTATTCAGACAAAACAGTTGAGGCAGGTAATGCAATCGTTGTTGTTTACGATAGCGACGAAAAAATTATTGGTATTACAGAAGTTGAAACACGCGCTGTAGCTGCAAAAGATATTGATACAATAGAATATTCAGTTACATGTAATTCAACAGACGTTTATAGAGTTTCCGTATTCGTTTGGGATAGCCTTAGCGGTATGAAACCTCTTATCCAAAATAGAACTACAACAGATATTACAATCAGTAAGTAATTGAATAATGTTCGCATGAAAAAGCCCCCCTTGCCTTTTACCGAATAGGAAAGGCGACTTAAACGCAATTTTCTTGTCAGGGGTTAGGGGAAACCATCCCGAACGGTTTCCCCTCAACCCCTAACAACCCGACACCCCTTCTCACCGGCTACTCAATCGCCGTAGGGCTGATGTTACTTTGCGTTTGATTGAGATAGTGCAAACATCTCTAACAGCCGTGTGGGATACACTCGACTGCGCCTAACGGCTTCGCTCGGTATGACGTGCAAACGGAAAAATTCCTTATGTATGTCATTTCGACCGAACGAAGTGAGCGGAGAAATCCCATGTGTATAACAACGATGTATGCACAATAATTTGAAAATTTACAAAAGAAAAGATATGAAATATGAAAAAAATATTTAGTTTAATGCTTTGTTTTATAATATGTTTTTCCACAGTTGCTTTTGCCCAACAAAGCGTTACCTCCGTTAATAGGGCAGGGGATAAAGTTGTAAGAATTGACGGAAATGTTGACACTTCTTATGGCGGAAAAAACGTTAATATTCTTATGGTTAAGAAAAACGAAGATTTAAGCAACAACGACATTTCCAAAATTGCACATATCGGTTTCACAACTGTTGATGCAAGAGGAAATTATACTTATAAATTCACCACCGATTGCAATTTGTCGGAATATAAAGTCTTGACAAAAATCGGGAATAGTGATATTATAAGTAACGAAATATCTTTTTTGGAAGAGGAAAGATTAAATATTGAGCTAAACCTTTCCAATAAAGATAAAACTGCTTTTTCACTTTCAGACACAACGCAGTATGAACTTAAAACATTTGTTGACAACAAGTTTGGAAGCGGAAAAAGAGTTGACTTGGTAAGTGCTTTTTACGATGTAGACGGCAGACTTATCAAAGCAGAATTTAAAAATAACTTCAAAATCCCATTTGAATGGGACGGTGTTCATTCCGTAGGCACACTTTTCACAACAATTCCCGAAAATACAAGCCTTATTAAGCTTATGGTTTGGGAAAACGGAAATTTAAAGCCTTTGGGGAATGCCAATGAATATAATTCAGACAAAAAAAGCATAAAAGAATTTTTTGTTTCGCCAAATGGTAACGACCTTAACGAGGGAACTTATGAAAAGCCTTTAAAAACATTTAACGGTGCGAAAAATGCCGTTAGAGAATATAAAGAAGCAAACGGACTTCCACAGCAAGGAATTACAGTGAACTTTTTAAGCGGAACATACCCCATTACCGAAACCGTTAATTTCACGCAGGAAGATTCCGGAACATCTGAAAGCCCCATAGTTTACAAGGCTTGGACTGATTCCGATAAAGTTGTTTTTACGGGCGGTATGGATATTTCGGGAACTGAATTTACAAAAGTTACCGATGAAAGCGTTTTATCGAGGATTTCAGATAGCGCAAAAGATAAAATTTATTATGTAAACCTAAAAAAATACGGTATAACGGATTTCGGAGGACGTCACGTTTTTAATTGGACCGACACCGACCCTGTACCGGGAATTGAAGTTTTTTGTGACGACGAGCCACTTATTACAGCACGTTATCCAAACGTTAAAGCAGACGGAAGACAGCAATATCTCTTTATGGGAGTTGTCGGAAACGATGCAAACGATGTTTTAACAAGAGAATGGGCTGTTAATTTCGGCAGTAGAAATGAAACTGTAACTGCCACATCTGTAGGCGGAGCTTCTTCCACAAAATCACTTCCGTATTTTGTTTGTGATGACGACCTTATCAACAGCTACATCGAAAAAGGTACAGACTTTACTGATGTTGTAATTGAAGGTTGGTTTCCAAACGGATATGAATATTCGGGTTGTAAAATCGGTTCTGTCGATAAGGAAACAAACAAAATTTACTTATCGGAAAGCACGTATTACGGAATAGGCGAATATAATCGTTACTGCATTTCAAATATGTTTGAAATGCTTGATGCAAAAGGGGAATATTACCTTGATAAAAAAACAGGTAATCTCTATGTATATTCCGACAATATGGCAAATTCAAAAATATCTTTGAGCCTTTTTGGAGACACGAGAACACAAACTTTTATAAAAGCGACAGACCTTTCCAACGTTAAATTTATGGATTTTGATGTTGAACTTTGCAGGACAACCGGTATTACCGTTTTGGGTGGTGAAAATGTTCTTGTTAAAGGCTGTGACTTCAAAAATATGGGTCAAAAGGGTATTATAATCGGTTCTGACGGCAGAGACCTTAGTGCACACAGTACAAATGGTATGAATGCAAACACAAACGGTTTTTACAACAAAGATTTTAAACGTGGTTTTAATCACGGAATTGAAGATTGTACCGTTGTGAATGCAGGTGCGGGTGCAATTTCCGTAATGGGTGGTGACAGAAGAAATATTGTTGCTTCCAACCACTACGTTAAAAATTGCGTGTTCGATTCTTGCGACCGTTACCAAAAATCAGTTCCTTTCGCTTCCGTTTACGGTGTTGGAATCAATATTTCCGACTGTACCTTTAAAAACGGTGCTATGGCAGGAATTGTATTCGGCGGAAACGATATTATAATCGAGAAAAACGAGTTTTCCAATATGGCAAATGATTGCGTTGACTATGGAATTATCTATTCTTGCTCTTACGGAGCACAAATTAACGCCGGCTCGGAAATTCGTTACAACTATTTCCACGACACACCAAACGCAAAATGGAGTGACGAGGGATTTACAAAAGAATATTGGACAGTTTACGGTGGTCAACATGAAGAAACGGTTATGAGAGTGGGCGTTTATAACGATAACTGTCAGCCGTTCTTGGAAGTACACCACAACTATTTTGAAAATATTCCCATTGGTATGTTCAACGGTTCGGGTTATGAAAATAACTGGAATAACAATGTTTTCAAAAACGTAAACAAGCCGTTATCCATTCAGTTCAATAACTGCGTTTCCGAATCTTGGGGAAAGGATTCAAACGACACCATTGAAAAGAAATTGTTCAACAACATTTCCGCAAGTGAATATGTAAAATTCAACTTGGATTCCGGTGCCTGGTTTGAAAAATATCCAAAGGTGAAAACAGCAAGGGACAATATGATTGCAAGAGGTAAAGAAGCTGTATATCCCGACAGCACTATTACAAATAATACCTGTGTTTTCACAACGGAAAATGCAAAAAAATCTTTGGAATGGTTGAATACTGTACCTAAAGAAGATGCTAACGGCAAACCGATAATTCAATATTACGGTAATAATTGTCTTAATTATTCCTATGGCTATTTTGATAAAATCACAAGTGTGAATTATTTTTACGCTAGTGATATTAACAAATATTGCACCATAGAGAATAATGTATTCACCGATGAGGACGTTACCGAAACCGCTTTACAAACAAACGGAATCGATTATCGTTCCTATGGTGCGAAATAAAAAAGCGAATGTCATTTCGGCTTGCATACGTCATTTCGACTAAGTGCCAAAGGCACGCATGGAGAAATCCCCCATGTTTAGCCGAGATGTCCGCCCGAAAGCCCCCCTTGCCTAAAGGGGGGAAAGAAAACCGTAGGTTTTCAGGGGGGATAATTACCAAAGCAAAGAAAATTGAATATTACTTTGCGTAACGACGTATCCCTCCGTCAGCCTGTGGCTGCCACCTCCCTTTAGGCAAGGGAGGCTCGGCTATAGCCGAGATGTTCGCACAAACAGAAAAACAAAATAAAATTATACAACAAAAATAATAAAAAAAGGAGAGAAAGAATGAAGACATTAAAAAGAATTTCCTCACTTCTCATTACATTAACATTAATAATGTCCTTAGGACTTTGTGCCTTTGCAGAAACTTTTGCACTTGACTTTGTTAATGTAACAACGAAAGTTATTACACTTAGCTACACAGCAAATGTTTCAGGTACTCCAAAAGTTTATATAAAAGAGAACGGTGAAAAAGATATAACAGGTGGAGTTGTTGTTACCGACAACAAAATCACAGTTACTCCTTCCGAAGCTCTTGATTTAACTAAGGAATATGTTTTAGAAATCGGAGATGTAACAGACGGAACAACAACTTTACCTGCCGATAACAAGCTTATATTGTTTGACGTTGTTGTAAATGACGATTTCAATTCATATAACGATATTACAGATCTTGATTCAACATATTACTATGTTGGTGGAAGCCTTGATGGTATTTCATCCTCAGAAAAAATTGAGCTTGTAACTGTTTCAGATACTGATAAACGTATATTTACTGATATGCCTGCAG
>CAYPIJ010000098.1:0-7361 GCA_964410755.1 uncultured Oscillospiraceae bacterium
TACATTGTCCCATCTTAAACTTCTGTCTTCATTTACAAGTATTGCTTTCATTTTTTAACCTTCTTTCGCTATATTTTCAAGTTCGATTTTTATTCCTTCTTTTATTGAAGTAAAATCGTCTTTTGTAAGTCCTGTTGCTTTTAAAATTTTTGTGTTATCTATTTTTCTGTCGTAAAGTCTGTCATATATAAAAATATACGGGTGCTCTTTTATCCAGGTATTACATTCATAATAATCTTCGGTGCTTACCCATTTGAATTTTGCACCTATCAATTCCGTGTAATAATCGGCAATTTCTCCCCAAGTGAGATTTTGTGCCGTTGAAACGGTAAACGCTTCGCCGAGTGCCTTTTCGTTAAACAAAAGGTGTGCAATAAGCTTTCCGGAATTTCCTGCCCAGTCAAGCCCTGCAGTGAGATTTTTTGCATCTCTCGGAACAGTTATTTCTTCATTTCTTTTTGCACGTTCAACAACTTCTCTTGCAGGAGTTGTAACAACGTCCAGTCTTCTTTTTGAAAATGAAATAACAGGTCTTACTATCGTCCAATTGGAAGTGTTGCTTTCTTCCATAATATAACGTTCATTTTTCGTTTTCGGTACAGCGTAATCTTCTGTGTTCAAAAATTCTTCATCTTTTATTATGTCGTAGAGCTGTGGAGCATCTTCAGTTATAGGTGACTGCAAATTTCCGTAAACTCTGTATGAAGAAAGAAAAACAAGTTGGTCGGTTTTTTTGCACAAAAGTGTATGAACCTTTTTATATTCTTCCGTATCGGTGTAATGAATAAAATTTACAATTCCGTCGTAATATTTATCCTTTAAAAATTCCGTAAGATATTCCAAAGTTGCGTTTTGCATGTAAAATGTTAAATTTTCATTATCGGAAACGTAATTTTCAAGACATATTACATCAACCTTATGATCAAGCTTCAAAAGCTCGTCCTTTGTGTATGCGCCCAATGTTCCGCCTCCGGCTATAAGTAATGCTTTTTTCATTTTTTTAAAATTCCTTTCCGCAAGCTTTTAATATAATCTTGTGTAAATTTCTTTCATATTCGTAAGTATAGGGGTTTTCTTTTTCCTTTCTTACATACGATGCAAATGCTTTATACATTGCTTCATATCTTCCGTTTGGCTCAACTTCGTGATATTCACCTTTTTCGTGCCATTCCTTTGAAAAAGCTTCTCTCACCCCTGTAATTTGTGCTTGAAGGAGATCGGGTCTGTCTGCTACAAGCCATTCAAACGGCTTTAATTCAACTGTGCCTTTCGTTCCGCATACCACAAGTTGACGTCTTTCAAAACCGCCGTATTCAACCGCTGTGCTTTTTACAAAGGAAACGCCATTGTTGTATTTAAATACAGCCATTCCGAAATCTTCGGCAGTAACATTGTCTGTGTGAATAGGTGTGCTCAACGGTATAATTTCATTAGGCTCACCCTTAATCATATATACCAAATCGATTAAATGACTTCCCAAATAATAGAGCATACCACCGGGATAATTTCCAAGCCATTGTCTTTTATCAGGCTCATGTAAACAATTCATTTGTGCTTCAACAGCGTAAATTTCACCTAATTTTCCCAATTTAATATCATCAAGCAATTTAATAACGGCAGGATTGTAACGATACATATATCCTGTATGAAAAACAAGATTTTTTTCTTTTACCAAATCTATAAGCTTGTCAAAATCTTCATTATTGATACCGCCCGGCTTATCCATTTGAATGTGTAATCCTTTTTCTGCTGCCATAAGTGCATATTTTGTTAAAGCCCTGTCTTCTGTTTCAATAAACACTGCGTCCAAATCGGGATAATTCAAAATTTCTTCAACGCTCATTTCTTTTACGCCCTTATATTCATTATGAGTTGCGTTAAAATTATATCTGTCCAAATTTCCCGAATCTTCCGGTACTGTTGCATATCCGACAAGTTCGAAAATATCATTCATCTTTTTTAAATTTATTATTGCGGCACTGGCATGGTCGTGTCCTGTTCCTATTTGCGCAACTTTTATTTTTTGCATTTTATAAAACTTCCTTTCCGCAAGCTTTTAATATAATCTTGTGTAAATTTCTTTCGTATTCGTAGGTATAGGGATTTTCCTTTTCTCTTCTTACATAAGATGCAAAGGCTTTAAACATTCCGTCATATCTTCCGAAAACATCGGTTTCATAAGAAGAACGTTCAACAGCATTGCTATCAATTATTGTTTCTGTTACGTTGGATTTTATTGTTGCAACCATATTCAAATCACTTGCGTAAAAAGTTTCAGTGGGCTTAATTTCCACAGTTCCTTTTGTTCCGCAAACAACAATTTGTCTTCTTTCAAAGCCACCAACCTCGACGGCTGTACTTTTTGCAAAAGAAATACCGTTTTCATACTTAAATATTGCCATTCCGAAATCCTGAGCAGTAACATCATCTGTATGAATAGGCATACTTAAAGGAACAATTTCTTTCGGTTCTCCCATAACGGAATATATAAAATCTATTAAATGGCACCCCAAAAAATATAGCATACCGCCGGGATAATTTCCAAGCCACTGACGTTTTTGGGGGATATGTAAAATATTCATTTGTGCTTCAACAGCATAAATTTCTCCTAATTTTCCCGCTTTTATATCTTCTTTTAACTTCATTATTGCCGGATTGTAGCGATACATATAGCCGGTGTGAAAAACAAGATTTTTTTCCCTTACCAAATCTATAAGCTTGTCAAAATCTTCATTTTCAATTCCGCCCGGCTTATCCATGTGAATGTTAAGCCCTTTTTCGGCAGCCAAGATTGCATATTTTGTTAAAGCTCTGTCCTCTGTTTCAATACAAACGGCATCTAAATCGGGATAATTCAAAATTTCCTCAACGCTCATTTTTTTAACGTTTTCATATTTTTCTTTCATTCCCTTATAGCTAAATTGATCCAAATTTCCACTATCTTCCAAAACAACGGCATATCCCACAAGGTCATAAATATCACTTTGTAACTTTAATGTGGTAATTACATCAGCGGCATGGTCGTGTCCCACACCTATTTGAGCAATTTTTATCTTTTTCATTTTATATTTCTCCAATCGAATTGGGAAACAATCGGAAAATTTTTATCATTCATAAGTCTGTCGTAAACTTTGGCACACTCTTCCGGTTTATGTACTTCCTGAATTAAATTTTCCAAAACAAGTCTACCACTTGAGCAAAGCTTCAATATAGCTTTTATATCGTCATTGTGTGTAAAATAACCGGGATATGATTCTTCTTCCGGTCTTGCAATTGTATGCGCTCCTATTAAAGAGATACCGGGAACATGCACTTTTTTGTAGAAATTGATTGAAAAATCGGAATATCTGGTACAGCCCAAAAGTGCAACACGTCCGAATTTTGCCATACAATCCAAAGCTTCGTCCAAGCCTGCACCGACACCGGTTACTTCAATAGCAACTTTTACACCGCCGTCTGTAACAGCCTTTACTTTATTTGCAAAATCTTCTTCAAACGGGTCAAATGCGTAATCGGCACCGTTTTCCAACGCAACCTTTCGTCTGTCGAGATTTGGGTCAACTGCAATTATGGGAGTAGCTCCTGCAACTCTCAAAAGCTTAACTGCTATCGTACCCAAAATACCAAGTCCCATTACCATGGCACTTTCTCCCATTTCAAGCTTCGTTTTTCTTATTGCAGCCAACGGAAAGGTTGAAATAAAGCTCATTGCACCGGTCTGAAAGCTGATATTTTCATCTTCTAATTTCACAACTTGTTTTTCCGGCAAAACATTGTATTTTCTGTGACAACTCCACCAACCGATAACTCTGTCTCCGATTTCAACTTTTGTTACATTTTCGCCTTTTTTCACAACAACACCGCAACAATTATAGCCTGATATTCTGGGAAATTCACCGCCAACGTTTGGCATATCCATTAAATTTGCTCTTTCTGTTCCACAGCTTATTGTTGTAAACATTGTTTCAATCATAACTTCATTTTCTTTTGGTTCGGGAACTTCGTAGTCGAGAAATTCCGTTACCGTTGGTTTTGTAAAAACTATTTGTTTAGATTTCATAATAAAAAAACTCCTTACATTTTCTTTTAATTGCATTATAACATATTGACTAAAACAAAAAAATATGTTATTCTATAAAAAAAGAGGTAATTTTCTCTAACAAAATGAGGTGTATTTTTAATGAATGATATAATTTTCTCAAACAGTTTTCGTTTTTTAACATATAAAACCGAAAAATTCAACTATACGGATCACACTAAAGGTTCTCCAAGTCATTATTTAGCGTATATGATTTTTGGAAATTGCAAAATAGTAAGCGATAATCAAACTGTAACAATCAATCAAGGTGAAATATTTTACATTCCCAATAAAGTAAGCTACCGTTCCTATTGGTACGGAGACCCGGAAATACAATTTATTTCTTTGGGATTTCAATATTTACCAAACTTCGACAACAAAAATTATCCCGTTCAGGTAATCGAGATGAATGAAAAAGCTCTTAAAATTATGAAAGAACTTTCCCAAACGTCTCAAACTACCGCAACGGACATAGGAAAATTTTATACCCTTGTGGGAATACTACTCCCTCACATGAAATACATTACACCTTGCAGAACGAAAGAAATCGTTAAAAAAAGCGAACAATATCTTCTTGAAAATCCATTTGCTTCCGCTTATGACCTTGCAAAAAACTGTGCAATAAGCGAATCGGCATTGTACAGTGCATTTAAAAAAGCAGGCACTTTAACACCGAATCAATTGAAAAACAATATTTTACTTGAAAAAGCAAAGGAACTTCTTATAACTACCGACAATCCGATTGAATATGTAAGCAATTTTTTCAATTTCAGCTCGTCCTCATATTTTCGCAAAAAATTTAAACAATATTTCGGTATTACACCGAGAGAAATGCGAAAAAAATACAAAATTTAGCACTTTTTATGAAGTTTGTCTCTTATTATTTTAACATCTTCCAAAAGCGGTTGTTGCGGTGTTGCAAAATCGTCGTATTCATTTACACAAAGATACATACAGCACCCCAATTCTCCGCCAATTCTTCTTAAAATACCACATTCGTTAACGCAAAGAAAAAGAAATGGTATTTTAAGATTTTCTTTTAACATATTTATGATTTTCAAATTTTCAAGCTGTTGTTCCATGGTATCGGCACCGGTTACGATTTTGCAAATATCGGCACCGCATTCTTGATGTTGAAGTGCAATTTCCAAAACTCTTTCTTTTGGAGTAAATTTAAAAACGTGTGACGACATCAAAACCTTTGCACCGTTATTATGAAGCTCACTGATTAATTCTTTTTGCTTATTGAGTGCTGTTTTTGAAACCGCAACCTCGTCATCTTGTCTATCGAAATAATCTCCCATAACGTCACATAAGTCTGCTCCACATTTTGCAAGTTCAACAAGCTCTTTTGCCAAAACCTCGTCACTTTTTCCTTCATTTTTTGCTATTCTGTAGTTTGTGGCATAAATTGGCTTATCTTTTGAATATGAAAAAAGCTCTTTGTATGTTTCTTGATTTCTGAATTCACTTTTCATTTGTTCAAACTGAATACCGTAAGCTTCGGCACCTTTGGGGCTTGACTTATCCATAAGCTCTTTTATTCTGCTTGGTGTTTCTGCCTGCACCATTACAGTCAATAGTGCCTTTTCGTTATTGAAAAAACTGTTTTTCATAATTAACAATTCCTTCCAGCGGCATTTCTTCCACCGTCAATCATAATGTTTTCACCATTTATAAATTGTCCCTTATCGGAAGCAACAAATAAAATCAAATCAATTATTTCTTGGGGTTCTGCGGCTCTTTTTAAGAGTGTACCCATATTTGACATTTCCGGACGAGTAAGAACCGGTCCGGGAGAAATACAAACACATCTTATTTTATTTCCGTGATATGCACCGTACTGTGCAATTGATTTTGTAAGACCATACATAAGTCCTGCTTTTGCAACGGGATAATCCATACCGCCGGCATCGCCCTCAGCTCCTGTAATAGAACCGATATTAATAATAAGACCGCTTTGTTGTTTTCTCATTTGTTTTAATACTGCATGAGCAAAATAGAAAGGTCCTTTTAAGTTTACATCAATACCCCAGTCAAATACGTCAATAGGAACATCTGTAAAATCGTCTTCCCAACCTACTTTTAACATTCTTCTTGCAGTACCACCTGCAAAATTACACATAATATCTATGCTGCCAAATGTTTTTACTGCCATATCTCTTGCGTTGCAAACTTGATTGTAGTCTCTGACATCGCAAATAACACCGATGGCTTTTCCATTTCCCTTTTCGTTAATTTCTTTAACTTTTTCTTCCAATACTTTTTCGTTTACATCGCACATTACAACGTTTCCGCCCAAATCGGAGAAATTTTGTGAAAACAAAAGTCCCATACCGGAAGCGGCACCTGTCGCTATTGCTGTTTGATTTTTAAAATCCATAATTTTTCCCATCCTTTTTTGTTTTTTATTTTATTATACATTTCAATCGACAACTTTTCAATAGAAAAAACGATAACACTTTAACGTTTTTGATACTTTTTATCGATATTTTCTTGACATTGTTAAACAAAAAGGTTATAATTAATATGAAATAGGAGCAGATAAAAAATGGATAATATAACAATAACAAAAATTAAAGAAATTTTCACAGTGTATTCCCCAAAAAACAGAAAAACAACTATTGAAAACAGAAAAAGCTACGGACTTTCTTTTTGTAAAAGCGGACAAATAACATATTGCCACAACCAAAAAGAAATAATTTCCGATGTTTCCTGTGCAATTTTGCTTCCCAAAAACAAAACTTACACATTAAAAGGTGATAAAACAGGTGTTTTTACCGTTGTTAATTTTGATTGTATTGAGGAGCTTTGTAATACCGTTGTTGCAATCCCCATTGAAGACAACACATCATACATAAATGATTTTGAAAAAATGAAACAACTTTCACTTTTTGAAGGAAACAATACGGAAATAATGAGCATTTTATATCATACATTCCACAGATTGTATCAAAAAAACAGTAATTGTAAAATTATTATGCCTGCAATAAACTACATAAAAAACAACTATCAAAATCCCGAACTTTCAAACGAGCTTTTGGCAAAAAAGTGTAATATAAGCGAAGTTTATTTCAGAAAAATATTTTTAAAGCATTTTTCAATTACACCAAAGCAATATATTTTGGATATACGAATTTCAAAGGCAAAACAACTGCTTTCTGAAGGAATTTTAAAAATTAATGCTGTTGCTTTTGAATGCGGTTTTTCCAATCAGTATCACTTTTGCCGTATTTTTAAAGAAAAAACCGGTCTCTCACCAACACAATATATGAAAGAAAAC
>CAYPIJ010000099.1:0-7253 GCA_964410755.1 uncultured Oscillospiraceae bacterium
CCCCCGGTTGCATATCATACGGCAATCGGGGTAATTTTTTTAAGGAGATGTTTTAAATGAGTATGAATTTCATAAGAAAGTTGCCAATTCCAATGGATATAAAGGAGCAATTCCCTTTATCGGAACAAATGCAATCATTAAAAGAAAAAAGAGATGAGGAAATCAAAAATGTTTTCGAGGGAAAAAGCGATAAATTTATCCTTATAATCGGACCATGTTCCGCAGACCATGAAGACAGCGTAATCGACTACATACAACGCCTCAGAACCGTACAAGACAAAGTTAGCGATAAAATTCTTATTATTCCGAGAATTTACACAAACAAGCCAAGAACAACAGGAGACGGATATAAAGGAATGCTTCACCAGCCTGACCCAATGCAAAGCGAAGATATGCTCAACGGTGTTATTGCCATAAGAAAATTGCACATCAGAGCAATAAACGAAACAGGATTCACATGTGCAGACGAAATGCTTTATCCGGAAAATTACAGATACCTTTCCGATTTACTTTCTTACGTTGCAATCGGTGCAAGATCTGTTGAAAATCAGCAACACAGACTTACCGCAAGCGGTCTTTCAATACCGGTAGGTATGAAAAATCCAACAGGCGGAGATATTTCCGTAATGATGAATTCAATAACTGCAGGACAGCATAAACATACATTTATTTACAGAGGTTGGGAAGTAAAAAGTGACGGCAATCCCCTCACCCATGCTATTTTGCGTGGTTACGTAAACAAACACGGTCGATCTCTCCCCAACTACCACTATGAAGATTTAATCAATCTTTGCGAATGGTATGAAAAGAAAAATCTTGAAAATCCTGCTGTTATCATTGACACAAATCACGCAAATTCAGGCAAAAAATATCTTGAACAAACAAGAATTGCGAAAGAAGTTCTCCATAGTTGTCGTCACAGTAATGAAATCAAAAAACTTGTTAAAGGGCTTATGATTGAAAGCTACATTGAAGACGGCACACAAAAGCCCGAAGAAGGTATTTACGGAAAATCAATCACAGATCCTTGTTTAGGTTGGGAAAAAACGGAAAAACTTATTTTCGATCTTGCCGATTTACTTTAATTATCCACATAAAAAATGCTGTAAAAAAAATTTACAGCATTTTTTTGTTATTTTATATTATTTTACAACTATATTTACAAGCTTTTTCGGAACGATAATAACTTTTACAACGTTTTTATCACCTATTGCTTCTTTTACAAGGTTGTTATCCAAAGCAACTTTTTCAAGCTCGTCTTTTGAAAGATCAACTGAAACTACGGCTTTATCTTTGATTTTTCCGTTTACTTGAAGTACGATTTCAACTTCGTTGTCAACTGTTTTCACCTCGTCAAATTTAGGCCATGTTGTAGCATTAAGTTCACCTTCAAAGCCAAGTTCTTCCCACATTTCTTCCGTTAAGTGAGGAGCAAAAGGATTGAGAAGAGTAATGAATATCTTAAGCTCGTCTTTCGAAACAGCTTTTTTATCACTAATTTCATTTAAAAGTGCCATAAGAGATGCAATTGCGGTATTCATTTTAAGTGCATCAATATCTTCTGTTACCTTTTTTATTGTTTTGTGGAAGGATTTTTCCAAGCTGTTGTCTGTGCTGTCTTTTACAATATCCTTAAGAGCATAAACTCTTTCCAAAAATCTTGCACAGCCTTTAATACCGGATGTTGACCAAGGAGCAGCTTTTTCAAAATCTCCGATAAACATTTCGTAAAGACGCATTGTATCAGCACCGTAATCTCTTACAATATCGTCAGGATTTACAACGTTACCTCTTGACTTAGACATTTTCTCGCCGTTTTCACCCAAAATCATACCGTGAGAAGTTCTCTTTTGATATGGTTCTTTTGTTGTTACAACGCCAATGTCGTAAAGGAATTTGTGCCAAAATCTTGAATAGAGCAAGTGAAGTGTTGTATGCTCCATACCACCGTTGTACCAATCAACAGGCAACCAGTAGTTAATAGCTTCCTTAGAAGCAATTGCATCGTTGTTGTTTGGGTCGATATATCTTAAGAAATACCATGAAGAACCTGCCCACTGAGGCATAGTATCGGTTTCTCTTTTTGCTTTACCACCACAAACGGGACAAGTTGTATTCACCCAATCAGTCATTTTAGAAAGTGGGCTTTCACCTGTATCTGTAGGTTCGTAGCTGTCAACTTCCGGAAGTAAAAGCGGAAGTTCACTTTCCGGAATAGTCACAGGACCGCATTTTTCGCAGTGAACAACAGGAATAGGCTCGCCCCAATATCTCTGACGTGAAAATACCCAGTCACGGAGTTTATAGTTGACTTTTTGCTTACCGATTTTTTCTTTTTCCAAATATTCAATAATAGCTTTTTTAGCTTCGGAAACTTCAAGACCGTTTAAAAATCCCGAATTTACAAGTTTACCTGTTTGAACATCTGTAAAAGCTTCGTTTTGAACATCGCCACCCTCAACAACTTCGATAATTGGAAGATTGAAAGCTTTTGCAAAATCCCAGTCTCTTGTGTCGTGTGCCGGAACAGCCATAATCGCACCTGTACCGTAAGACATAAGCACATAGTCTGAAATATAAATAGGAATTTCTTTTTTTGTAAGAGGATTAATTGCTTTTACGCCGTCAATGCAAACACCTGTTTTTTCTTTCACAAGCTCTGTTCTTTCAAAGTCGGATTTTTTGGAAGATTCAAGCTGATAAGCTTTAATTTCGTCCATATTGGAAATTTTATCAGCCCATTTTTCAATGTATGGGTGTTCAGGTGAAATTACCATATAAGTAGCACCGAAAAGTGTATCGGGACGTGTTGTGTAAACAGTTAATTTATCCCCACTTGTTGTTTCAAAATCAACTTCCGCACCTGTGGAACGTCCAATCCAGTTTTTCTGCTGCAATTTTACTCTTTCGATGTAGTCAACATCTTCAAGGTCGTCGATAAGACGTTGTGCATACTCGGTGATTTTAAGCATCCACTGTGATTTTACTTTTCTTATAACATCGCTTCCGCAACGCTCACATTTTCCTTGTATAACTTCTTCGTTAGCCAAAACAACCTTACATGAAGTACACCAGTTTACAGCCATTTCTTTTTTATATGCAAGACCTTTTTTGAAAAGTTGAATGAAAATCCATTGTGTCCATTTATAGTAATTTGGGTCTGTTGTATTTATTTCTTTTGACCAATCAAAAGAAAATCCCAAAGATTTAAGCTGTTTTTTGAAATTTGCAACATTATTTTCAGTTACAATTTTCGGATGTATTTTATTTTTTATGGCATAGTTTTCAGTAGGCAATCCAAAAGCGTCCCATCCCATTGGATAAAGAACGTTATATCCCTGCAATCTCTTTTTTCTTGAAACAATGTCAAGAGCGGTATAAGAACGAGGGTGTCCTACGTGAAGTCCTTGTCCGGACGGATAAGGAAATTCAACAAGTGCGTAAAATTTGGGCTTTGTATAATCTGTTGACGTTTTAAAAGTTTGATTATCGTCCCATTTTTTTTGCCATTTTTTTTCAATCTCGGTGTAATTATACATTTTTATATCAATCCTTTCATACTAAAATCAGTTATTAAAATCTATCTGTTCGCACTCCTGCCAAAGTCTTTCAAGACTGTAAAACATTCTTGATTCTTCTTGGAATATATTAACGTTTACATCTGCATAATCCATAAGAACCCATTCGCAGGAAACATAACCTTCAATATGGAGCGGTCTTTCACCTATTTCCTCCATTTTTTCTTCAACAAGGTTGGAAAGTGCTTTTATATGTGTGTTTGTTTCGCCTGTGGCAATAACAAAATATTCCCAAACGGAACTTGAATTTTCAACTTTCAAAACCGCTACATCAAGGGCTTTTTTGTCGTCCAATGTTTTAGCGATAAGCTTTGCTTTTTCTAATGATGTCATAATTTTTTTACCTTTCGTTTTTTATTTTTTTGTATGTTTATCTATAATACTGTTTCTAAGTTCAATAAGGCACGGAGAAATTTTATTTTTTCTTTCAACAAGCATTTTCAAGGTTTCATCGCAAGACATTAAAAGCCCATCTTCAATATTTGAAAATACCGTTTGCCTTAATTCTTCAACGCCGTTATAATTTCTTGAAGGCTCAATATAATCCGCAAGATATATTATTGTATCAAAAAGAGTCATATTTGGGTCTCCCTTTGTGTGAAATCTTACAGCATTTAATATTTTTTCGTCATTTATACCGTAATTTTCTTTCAAAAATCCTGCTCCTGCCGGTGCGTGAAGCATTTTTCTGTATTTTTTTTCGTCTTTATGAAGTTTGATATTTTTGCAAAATTCAAGTTGCTTTTCATAATCGAAATTCTTTACAATATCGTGAACAAGACCTGCAAAATATGCTTTTTTTGCATCTTCACCATATTTTTTTGCCAAAAGATATGCAGTTTGAGCAACGCCTTTTGAATGAATAAAACGCTTTTCATCAACATATTTTTTTACTTCATTTTCAAAATAATCATATTCGCTTATATTATCCAAAGAATAAAGACCGTTTTTCAATATATAGTCAAATTCGTCAAGTGAAATATCGTTCAAAACGTATTCCCCTTTTAAAGCATTTTCCCTAAAATTGGTTGAAGAACAAGGAAAATCAAAGTCAAATGTTAAAATTTCGGCATTGTATTCATTTTTCAAAAATTCAATTTGTTTTTTATCATTGGAAAAACCCTTTCTTCCGAAAAATACTAAAGTTGCAAGCTCGCAAATTTTCTTTGGATTTTTCCAAGATGTTATATCGTAAAGATTATCCATCCCCATAACAAAATAAAACTTACAATCAGTATATTTTTCTTTAAAATAAGAAAGTGTTTCATAAGTATAGGACGGTGTGTTTTTTTTCAATTCGTAATCACTTACTTCCACATTTTTCATGGAAGAAAAAGCATTTTTCACCATTTGGAAACGGTGAAAAGCGTTCGCTCCAATATCCTTATGTGGAGGTATTCCGTTTGGCACAACAATAATTAAATCAGGATTTAAAGCTTCTTTAATTTGTTTAACCAAATTTATATGTCCGTTATGAATAGGATTAAATGTTCCGCCGAAAAAACATATTTTATTCATATTATTATGCCTTCAAAACAATTTTTCTTTTATCTTTATCGGAAGCTTGACGATATATAACAAGTTTATTTCCAATTACGGAAACAGGCTCGCAATTCAAAGCTTCACAAATTTCATCCATTATATCCATAGGTGAACAAAATGCGTTTTTCAAAACATTAATTTTTATAAGCTCGTTTGCTTCAAGTGCCATATCAAGTTGTGAAGCAAATTCCTCAGTCAAACCGCTTTTTCCAAGCTGGTAAAGTGCAGGAATTGTATTTGCCAAACCTCTTAAATATGCTCTTTGTTTTGATGTAATCATTAAATTTATTTCCTTTCGAGTTTTTCTTCAAGTATATCTTTTATATGTGTTAAAAACTTAACATCATTCTTATCCAATTCAATATCCATAAAAAGGTCTTCCCTTTTTGCAAGAGTTGACATTAAAGACATTTCTCTGCGATATTTTTCAATGTTTTTATGGTGACCGGAAAGCAAAACTTCGGGAACATCACCATATTTTGTTGATGACGGACGTGTATATTGCGGATATTCCAAAGTGTTGTTTTGGTGTGATTCGATTTTAAAGCAATTTTCTTCCGACAATACTCCGTCAACAAGTCTTAAAACAGAATCGGCAATTGCACAAGCACAAATTTCCCCTCCGGTTAAAACAAAATCTCCCATGGAAATTTCCAGGTCGCAAATGTTTTCGTTCACTCTTTCGTCTATTCCCTCATAATGACCGCAAATAATAGCAATATCATCTTTTTTTGAAAGCTCTTGTGCGATTTTTTGATTATAAGGAACTCCTTGAGGTGACATCATTATGCAAAAAGGCTTTTTACCGTTACGCTCCAACGAATCATAAGCTCTTATAACAGGCTCGTGTTTAAAAAGCATTCCCAAATCACCCCCAAAAGGATAATCGTCAACACGATTATGCTTATCTTGAGCAAAATCTCTGATATTTACGGAATTAACCTCAACAATACCTTTGTCACAAGCTCTTTTTATTATACTGCTTCCCAAAAAATTATCAATCATTTCGGGAAAAATCGTTAAAATACTTACTCTCATTAAAGCAGTCCCTCTATTGGTGTAATAATAATTTTTTTGTTTTCCAAATCTATATCCGAAACAAATTTTTCAATGTTCGGCACGTAAGACATTTTGTTATTATCTCTTTTTATAACAAGCATATCAATAGGACCGGAAACATCAACATCGGAAAGTGTTCCGATATGCTTTTCTTCGTTTGTAAAAACGTCAAAGCCGATAATATCAACAATGTAAAATCTGCCTTCTTCCAATGGCGGAAACTCGCTTTTTTTGGCAAATACTTTTTTGTTTTTGTAACTTTCGGCTTTTTCGATTGAATCAATCCCTTTTAATTTCAAAATTACTTGTTCTTTAAAAAATTTCACATTTTCAATTTTTAATTCTTCATTATCGATAATAACAGAAGAAATTTCTTTGAAAACTTCCTTATAATCACAAAAGTGAATAATTTTCACATCTCCGTTTAATCCTCTTGTATTGTTAATATATCCGATTTCAAGCAAATCGTTTTTAATAATATTTTCCAAAGTAATTTCCTCCGTTAAAATAACTACTTATTCGGTTGGATATAAAATACCCAACCGAATATATCATTATAAAATATCTACAATTGTTTTTTTGCGTTCCCTTGGTGTAGCGGCTTTTGCTATACTTCTGATAGACTGAGCAATTTTGCCCTGTTTACCGATAACTCTGCCTGTATCTTCGGGTGCAACAGAAATTTTGTAAACAAATGCGTTTTCTTCTTCGATTTCCTCGACTTTAACCGCATCTTCATTTTCAACAATTGATTTTACGATATAAGTAAGCAAGTCTGTCATTTTAAACTTATTCCTTTCTTACATAATGCGCAAAAATTATTTTTCGATTTTTGCAACTTTAAAAAGTCCTTTAACAGTATCAGTAGGCTGTGCACCGTTGTTGAGCCATTTTTTTGCAGCTTCAGCATCGATGTTGATTGTTGCGGGATCTGTCATCGGATTGTATGTTCCGATTTCTTCGATAAATCTACCATCTCTTGGGTATCTTGAATCAGCTACCACTACTCTGTAAAAAGGTGCTTTTTTAGCTCCCATTCTTCTTAATCTGATTTTTACTGCCATTTTGTTTTTC